>NZ_LFYS01000049.1 GCF_001199495.1 Mycoplasma sp. HU2014
CAAAATACAACTCAGATTTCACCGAATGCTTAGAAATCGGTTGATTTACAAATGAAGACGGTGTAGTTGAAATTCAATCTTTTCATTATAAGACTAAAAAAGTACCTAGTGAACTACCTAAGCACATTACAAGCTTGAAATTTGCTTTTTGAAAGAACATAAATACAAAAATACAAGGTATCGAAAACTGAGACACTTCAAAAGTAACTGATATGAGTTTTATGTTTTACAATGCTAAAAGATTCAATACAAATATCTCTAATTTTAACACTTCAAAAGTAACTGATATGAGTTTCATGTTTAGTCGAGCAGAAAGTTTTAATCAGAACATATCAAATTGAGATACATCAAAAGTTATTTACTTTTGTGACTTTGTAACTAACTCAAACCCCAACTGAAAAGATACCCACAAACCAAAATTCAATCAAACATAGAGTTATATACCTTATATACCTACCAATTAGAAAGGACACAAAATATGAAAAAAATACTTTCATTTCTTTCATTTCTTTCAATTTCTATAACCCCCAGTTTATCAGTCACTTCTTGTATTCCAATAATTTCAGATAATCCAAACATTAGTGATTTATATTCATTTGATTTAGATTTTTCAAATCCTGAAAAATATGGTGGTTGAGAAAAAATAAAACAAAACTATGAACAAGAAATAACAAAACAGGAACAACAATTAAAAGATTTAGAACAACAAATAAAAGATGATAAAGAAACATCAAAAGAACTAAAAGACTTTTTAAACCAAACCACTGTATATATGACTGAAATGCAAATATCAGTATGAAAATGTATTGTTTCAGAAGCAAAATTCAACTTAAACAACAAAACAAAAAAATACAAAACTAAACTAGAAAAACAGCTTCAAGAAACAATAAATTTTATTAATAATTGAAAATTTATGAAACCTGAAGATTTATCTGAAGAAGAAAAGTTAATGTCAAAACCTGATGTTGAAATATGAACTAGAATTCAATCAACATTAAAAACTAAATTAGAGTATTTCAAATCATTAGATAAAAACTAATAAGTTATATACCTTATATAACTTATATAACGCTTAGAAAGGACTTTATGGCCAAAGTAAAGAAATCTCAAATTCTATCTCTTATAGGTGCTTGTTTAGCTGTTCCAGCTGTTATTGTTGTTCCAACAGTGCTTGTCTTAAAAAGTAAAGATGAACCAAAACAACCAACTCCACCAACACCACCAAATCCAGATGAAACCAACGATGATAAAAAACCTGATAGTGAAGTTGTTCCAACTCCAGATATACAACCTTCACCTCAACCTGAAGTTGAACCTCAACCTACAGAAGACACAAACCAAATCAGAATTGAGGTTTTAAACCTTTTAAACCAAAAATTTGAAGAAAGATTAAATATCATTATTGATGTTATTAATACATTAAGTACTCAAAAAGATAAAAATGAAGAAACAAAACACAAAATAGAACTAGAAAAACAAAAACTTCAAAGAGATATTGATAACTTAAAAGCTTTTACAAACCAAGATGATTCTAGTTTTACATTAATAACAGATCAACTACAACACCAAATAACGAGTTATCAAAATCTAGTAGACAAACATAATCAAGAAGTTTGAAAACTCCAAGATGATATACATAAATATCTACAAAATCGTTTTAAGTTAGAAAAACAATTCAATGATAATACAACTAAACTTAATTCTTTAAAACAAAACTTTGAACAACTAGAAACTTCACTTACCAAACTTAAAAACGAAAAAAACGATTTAATTAAACAACTTCAACAAGATCAATCAACTCAACAAACAATTTTAGACAAACTTGAAAAACAATTAGAAGAATTAAGACGTGAAGAAGCAAATTTAACTAATGTAATTGATCAAAGAAACAAACAAATTTCTGCTCTAAATACTCAAATATCTGACCAAATCAAACAAATAAACCAACAAGAACAAGATATTAAATCAAAACAAGCTGAAAAACAACGTTTAGAAAATGCTTTAGTAACTCAAGCAGAAACTAAAAAGCAAAGATTAACTAACATTAAAAATCTTATTAGAGATATTTTAAGACTTGAAAATAAATTATCTACTTAAAAATAACAAGTTATATAACTTATATACCTAATACCCACAAACCAGAAAGGACAAACAATTATGAACAACACCAGACAACAAGAAACAAAACAAGATGGAAAAGAACGATATTTATTATGAAGAAGCTTTTTTACAATTATTTCTTTAAAAACTTTAATTTCATCATTACTTTCAATATCATTAATTCTTATCTATTATTTCAAAGATAAACAAATCAATGTTTTAATAACTATTTTTAGTTCCTTATTTATTATCTTGTTTATTTCATTATTTACAATATCAATTATCTTTTATTTCAAACAAGAAAACATATTAAATAAATACATCACTTTTTATGATAAAAAAGAAATCAAAAAAGAAGTTAAAGAAACTATTTTAAACAATAAAAGAATGAAAAGATCAAAAAAACTTCAAAGAAACAAAGAAATAAGTGAACAACTTCAACAATCTAAACGTGATAAATTAGAACGAATAAAACAAGAAAAACAATTAGAATTAGAAGAACACAAATTTAATTTACAAAACCAAAGAGATTGAGAACAACTAAATTTAGAACACGATCAATTCTTACAAGAAATCAAGAAAAAACGTCAATTGTTAGAACAAGATGTTGAATTTATAAATGATTTAAATCAATCACAAACTTCACCTGAAAGAAATAGTTTTGCTATTTCAATTCCTAACCTAGCTCAACAATTAAAACAATCAACTGATGATGAATTCTATAACATACTTGGTGTTCCAAAAAACGCAAGCTTTGAAGAAATCAAAATTGCTTATAAGAAAAAAGCAAAAGAATTCCATCCTGATTTAAATAAAAATTCAGACTCATCAAAACAAATGAGTCTAATAAATGAAGCATTCAAAAACATAAAAAAAGATAAACAAAATGAACTATCAAAAGATAACAAATAATCAGAAAGGACATAAACTATGAACACCCAAAAACCTTACAAAAAAGCAATCCACAACTCAGATTTCACAGAATGTCTAGAAATAGGTTATTTCACAAAACCAAACGGTGAAGTTCAAATAGAACAATTCCCTGTAACTGTCAAAAAAGTACCTAACATTCTCCCACCATTAATCACAAATTTAAAAAAAGCTTTTTGAGGTAATAAAAATACAAAAATACAAGGTATTGAAAACTGAAATACTGAAAATATAACAAATATGAGTCAAATGTTTGAATGAGCAAAGATTTTCAACCAAGATATCTCCTCTTGAGATATATCTAATGTAACTAAAATGTGTTATATGTTTGCTGAAACACATAACTTCAACCAAAACATCTCATCTTGAGATACTTCTCAAGTAACTGATATGAGATATATGTTTAATGGAGCTAAAAACTTTAATCAAAATATATCTAACTGAAATGTTTCACAAGTGTTGCTTTATACAAGTTTTGCTCTCAAAGCACCTTACTTAACTAAAGAAAACATCCCACCAAAATTTAGAAGACGTAAAAACACAAACAAAATTACATAAAGTTATATAACCTTACACAATTTTATATAACTCTATATAACTAAATACTTAGAAAGGAAAGATAACTATGATAGAACCTATTATAAAAGAACCAATTTATAATGAAGATTTGACAGAATGTCTTGAAATTGGATATTTTACAAATGATAAAGGTGAAATTCAAATAGAACAATTCCCACCAACCATCAAAAAAGTTCCAAGTGTTCTCCCTAAAGAAATCACAAGTCTTTTTGGTGCTTTTGAAAATAACAAAAACCCCAAAATTGATGGTATCCAACATTGAGATACCTCAAACATTACAAATATGAGTGGTATGTTTTGTTTTGCTACAATATTTGATCAAGATATCTCATCTTGAGATGTTTCTAAAGTAACTGACATGAGTGGTATGTTTTATTATAATTTTTGGTTCAACCAACCTTTAAACAATTGAAACACTTCAAATGTAACTAATATGCATTCTATGTTTAAACACACGCATAGATTCAACCAACCTATTGGTAGTTGAGATACATCAAATGTAACAAATATGGGTTCAATGTTTGCTAAAGCTTCTGAATTCAACCAAGATATATCAAGATGAAATACTTCTAAAGTTACAAATATGAGTTTTATGTTCAATAAAGCAATAAGCTTTAATAAAAACATTTCAACCAAAATGATTATAAAACCGGATGATTCATCTTATACTGCTTGAGATGTATCAAATGTAGAATATATGTATGCTATATTTGACAATGCTTTAGAATTTGACCAAAACATATCTAACTGAGATGTTAAAAATGTAAAATATGCTGCAAGATTTAGATGAATGGCTCCACATTTAACAGATGAAAAAGTTCCATTTAAGTTTAAATTCAAATTACAATCACCCTAACTTAGAATAAGTAAAATGTTATATACCTTATATACCTTATATACAAATAATTAGAAAGGATTTATATAAATGAAGAAATTATTACTTTTTTTCTCAACTTTAACGATAATTTCAACACCTTTAGTATCCTCTTTTAAGTCTGTTGATAATATAATTAATTTATCTAGTTCAAATACTGAAGAACTTTTAAACAACTTAAGACCAACTGAACTAGAAATAGCAAATGAACTAGAAAAAACTCATAACCAACGAGCAAAGGTTTTAAATGATAAAAAAGAACAAATTCAAAAAGAACTAAATTCTCAACAAGAAATAATTGCAAAATTACAAAATGAACTACAAACAAAACGAGATGAATTGAATCAATTAATTGAAGGAACCAATTCAACTTCAGATGAACTAAATGCTCAAAAACAACAACTAGTTAAACAACTAAAAGATTTAATTAATCAACAAAACCAACTTTCAATTATTATCATCAATCAAAACAAACAAATAAAAGAATTAATTGACCACAACTCAACAATTAATGAAGAAGTACTTGCTCAAAAACAAGAAATACACAAACAAACAAGTTCAATTAATACTTTAAATAGAGAAAAAGACAACTTACTTAAAACTAGCAAAGAACATATCAACCAACTTAATCAAACTTTAAACAAGTTAAAAAACAACGTTGATCAATTAAATTCAAATATAAACACCTTAAAATCCAAAGTTGACAACCTAAAAATTCAATCAAATAATTTAGAACAACAACTCCAACAAGTTGAACAAACTCAACAAACAAATAATCAAACCATAGTTTCTAATAAAACCAAACTTGAAGAACTTGACAATCAAAATCAAATTATTCAACAACAAGTAGATGTAACTGGACTTAATCAACTTAAAAACGAAGAAAAAGCACTTCAAAATGCTAAAGAACAGCTAGAAAAATTAAAAGCAAATTCATTCGTTCGTTATCAAATTTATTCATCAAACAAACTTGAAGAATTTATTGGTTATAATAAAAATTATTATGATAGTTTTTTTAACAATTTTTATCAAAATGTTAATTTCAGACCACCATTTTTTGAATTTAATAGTAATAACTATACAAACATACAAAGAAACATAGAAATCTCAATAAACTTAAAATCATTTGGTGTTTTTTCTCAAAAAGAACTGAAAGAAAAATATGAAAACTTTGACATAAGTGTTTCTCTTGGTCTACAGGCTGGTTTTTGAGATATAGGTAGTGGTAGTGATCATCTTGCAAACAGTAACAGTAATTTTAATCGCTCTTTTAACCCAGATCCTTTTAAATTCAAAATTTTAGGATATAATATTGACTCAAAATTAATCAAAACAGATGATATTGTTGAAAATCAATGAGTTTTATGAAGTGAAATTAAAAGTCAATGGCCAAACCAATGACCTTTTGCAAAAATAAAACTAGATTATAAAATCCATTTTGATGGTGTTTTAATGAAAATTCAATTCAAAACAACATCAAGTTTTTACTACCACAACAGTTGAGAATCTCAACCATTTACTTTTGTTTATTTCGATCCTTTTTCTGTTTACTTTAAAATGAAAAAAGAATTCATCAACGATCAAATCAAGCAAATCAAAAATGAAAATATCAATGCTATAATTAATAAATACAAACAATAAACTTGAAAAACTAAAAACCACATACACCCACAAATCAGAAAGGACAATTCAAATTATGAACAAAAAAACCTTAACAATTCTATTATCAACTTTAGGTGGTCTTTCAATTGCTGGAGCAGTTGGTGGAGTTGTTGCTTACAAAATGATAAACAAAAATAACATCCCTGACCCACAATTCACCCGTGAACACTTAGAATACGTTGACAAAATCATTAGAGAAAACAACCTTTCACTTGACTTGTTTAAATTAGATTCTGATGGATCAATTAAGCTAAAACCAGTTTTTACAATTCAAAAATCTGAATACATAAATGATGAACAAGGTAAACCTGTTGAATGTATAAAAATTGGTTTTTCTTTAATGAATGACAAATCTATTCAAATTGAACAATTCCCTGAAACTGTTTCTAAAGTTCCACCAGTTCTCCCTAAAGAAATAACCTCACTTGTTTTAGCTTTTAAAAATAACATAAACACTGAAATTGATGGTATCCAGCACTGAAACACCTCAAACATAATGAGTACGACCAGTATGTTTGAAAATGCTGAAAACTTCAACCAACCCATAGGAAACTGAAACACCACAAACATAATTAATATGAATCACATGTTTTTTGAAGCCAAAAACTTTGACCAAGACATTTCTTCATGAAATACTTCTAAAGTAATTAATATGACCGCTATGTTTTATGGTGCTTCTAACTTCAACCAAGATATCTCTAATTGAGATGTATCAAAACTTATAAGAAAAATTATAATTTATGGCCAAAAATTTACCGGATGAGATCATTTTAATGAAAATGCCCACTCACAATTCACAGGAGATAAACTTCCAAAATTCCCTAAATAATAATTACCAACTCTCAACTTGTGAGAGTTTTTCTTTTATTCAAATCCCACACAAACTTAAACCATTTTGATATAATTAATATTAGAAAAAAACAAACACAAAAAATGAATATGACAACTATCGGGTGAATTTACTTGATAGATTTTTAACGTTCATAGCAAATATCAAGATTTACCTAACCATTTGGTGTGAAAATAAACAAACATTTACACAAATAGAAAAGGTGAATCCTATGAAACATTTAAAAACAATTTCCTTATTTTCAACCCTATCAACTCCATTGATAGCAAATACACTTGTTGCTAAAAACAACATTGAAATAAACAACCTCAAATTTCAAAAACAAAATTTAACTTCGACTCCATCAACTTTAGATGAAAATGTTGACCCAAAAAATGTTAAACCCCTAAACATTCAATACATTAATCAAAAAATATTCAACAACATTGGTAATTTTTACACCTATGAAAAATACTTGCAAGATTTAGATAAATGAAATACAAAAACACCTGATCCAACACTTAACTTTAAAGATTTTACAATTGAAACTCCTAATAGAAGTAATTCACACCTAAACTATGAACCTAGAGATATCATATTTGACCCCACTACACCAGTTACTCAAAAACTAACTTCTATAAAAATTACTGACTATGCAAAATCTTGAGAAGATTTCAAACAAAAATACCCTACTTTAAAATTTAACTTCAATTTTGAACAAAATCTTTTAATAAAGTCAACAATTTTTCCTACTTTATTTCGATCAGGTTCCCCACCAACAATGCCACAAATTTCATCAATACTAAGAAATACAACATCTTGGTATAAATCTAATAACTCAGAAAAAGGATTAAAAAATATATCATTCAATTTAAATAATCTTGATTTAAAACAAGAATTTAATACCCTAGAACTAAAAGAAAAAAATAAAAAATTGTCATCAAATATATTTTTAAAATTAGAAAACAATAACCTTAACATATATTTAGAACAAGATAAACTTGATTTTTTACAAAATTTATTTATTTCCCGTGATCAAGAATTTAAACTAGTTGCGTCATATTCATGATGGGAATATTTTCTAAATGTCAATATCCTAAACTACCTAACCTCAACTGTAATTGAACCTATCAGTATAACTTCAGAATTTGCTGATAAAGATGAAGTTAACCAAATCAACAGGAATTTAAGTTCATTAAAAGAAATTGATATGACAAATCAAGACACTCACTCTGACATATCAAACAACACAATTACAAACACAAATGATGAAACTCCTACAAAATATAGAGGTAAAACCAATAGAAAATATATTGAAGAACAAGTTAAAAAACTAATTAAAGAAAAATTCACTGTTAATAATGTTGATTTATGAACAACTAAATACTCACACAAAATGAAATATGATATTGAATTTCAACCAACTGCTCAAAGAGTAAAAATCTTTTTCAAAGATTTAAATCCTGAAACTGAACCTTATGCTGATCGCTTTTTAAACCAAATTCCAATCAATGTTAAATTATCTTTCCATCGTATTTTCTTTCAAAAACAAATCCAAAACAGAATCACAATTACTCCATCTCTAATTCTTGACCCTAAAACAAACCAATTGGTCACAGATCAACCTGAAGTAGAAGTAATTAGAGAAAAAGGACAAACAACAGGACAAATTTTCTGATACCACAACACTGTTAGACTTGAATTTAGAGCAATTGATCACACTGAACAACTACTTGTTGATTCAAAACCAACTGAAGTTTATAACAATGTTTATGTTAAAACCTTAGTTGACAAGCGTTTTTTAAAATCTGAAGACAACACAACTCAGGCAAAATCAATTGATGATATCAAAAAAGGTTTAATCTGAAATGTTGCTGTCAACCAAAAAGCTGAAAAGACCCCAATTGATATTAAAATTGGTATTAGATCAATTTCACCAAACCTTTCATTCAAATGAAAAGGTTGAGATCCTGTTCAAGACCCAACTAAACCTGAACAATATCATCAATGAAAACTTACTAATAATTTCAAAGATGAAAACAAAAAAGACAACTTACTTTATGATCCATCAATTGACAAAAACACTGGAACTAGAAAAGAAATCATATGAGTAAGTTCTCCATCAAGAGTTAACAATTTTTATCAAGACCCATACGATAAAAATGACAATTTAAACCAAGTTGGAAAACTTGCTAACTTTGGTTATATTGCTGAAGCTAGTGTTGCAAACTCTGGAGCAAGTTATATGTTTGATAAAAATGAACCTACAGATTTTAATGAAATACAATCTGCTGTTCAAGACTTAAACAAATCAATTGGTGAAATTAAACTTACAAAATATAGTGATAACTTCACCAATCCATTTTCTATACCTAACACAAACCAAAACAGTGCTTTACAAGCTTTTGCTGTTTCTCAACCTGGAATTTATCACTACAACATCCCAATCAAAGATTATGTTGCTCAAAAAGATACATTCACTCCAACTAAAATCCAAAAAGAAAACATCACTTCAGTTGAAGGTTCAAGTTTACATAAATACTTAATCATCAACAACAGTAGAGAAAAATACCAAAGTTTTTTACAAAACTATAATCAAATTCTTAACAACAATACTTCAAACAAACCAATTCCAAGAATCCAAAGTTTTTGATCATCTCCTGCTGGTCAACACTTAAAAGCATTTTTACTTCATAATCAATTAATCACTGATAAAGATCAACTTGAACCTCTTGTTAAAAGAGATGGTGATAAATTAGTTGCAATTGAACCTAAATACAGTTATGAACAAATAGTTTCACTATGAAATTACTATGTTTCATCTGTTAAACAAGGAACTATTGTTTTACCACATGGTGTTGCTAGAACTAAACCTCTTTTTGATATCAAATTTAATAGCATTAAAATCGCTGCTGAAAACAAAATTGACGCAATAACTCAAATTAAAAAAGAAGCTTTAGATCAAATTCAAAAACAAACAAACAATAATTCAATTACTGTAAATGATTTTGAACTAGTTGAAACTGGTATCAATTGAAATAGGTTTTTAGATATCAAAACAGATAATCAAGATGTTTTTGTTACATTCAAAGCAAATCCAACTAGTGTTTATTTATCTGATATTTCACTAAGTGTTCGTGTGTTAAACTCAACAAACTTTAAAGGTAAAATAAACAATTTAAGTGAAATGAATTTTAGTAACTTAAACTTTAACTTCAAAGATTTTGTCAAGAAAAATGATGAAACAGACCAAGCACAACAAGAAAGATTTGTAAACAACTACATTACTCAACACATTTTAAAAACAATTAATAATCATAGACAAAATAATAAAGAAACAGTTAAACAAAATGTTGATTATGAGATTTATATAAATGACCACAAAATAACTCAGTTCACTTACACTTTTGGTTTTGAAAACCAACAAGTAATTGATAATCTGGTTAAAGAATTCTTTGAAAATGTTAAAACTAAACACTTTACTCAACTATCAATAGAAATTAAATCAACTGAAACAACTTTCAAATTAAAAGGTTCTAATGCTTATTTAATAACTCATAGTTCAAATGCTAACATAGCTCCAGAATCACCTGCTCCTTTCAATTGACCTGAAGAACAAAACACACCAAGTAATAACTCAAACCCAGAAATATTAAAATACTTTGATTTATTGCTTTCAAAATTATCAGATTGAATTGGTGATTTTTCTAAATGAACTATAAAAGATTTTGAACAAGAAGTTATAAACAACATTACTAAACAATTAACTGAACAATCTAAAAAACCTGTTGAATTAAATAAAGACTTTATAATTCTTATAAATGATGGAATTTATAGTCAAAGAGTTATTGAAGACTTCTTTAAATCTAAAGGTAAATTAAAAATAACAATTCAAGCAATTATTGAACCAATCAATAGAGAAAAAGTTCTTATCAACTCTAGAGATATTTTCTTACATAACACTTTAGATGGAAAAACTCCTGAACAAGTGACACCAACAACTCCTGATTCATCTGATAGCAATAATAACAATGAAAATAACTCAGACAACCCATCAAATCAAGACAAACCAAACCAAGGTAGAAAAAACACTAAAACAATTCTTGCTATTGTTGGTGGAGCAATTTTTGCTATTGGTCTAGGTTTTGCTGGAATTGTTAGATGAAGATCAAGAAAACTATCATAACCTATTAAAAAGTTATATAAGGTATGTATCTTATATAACTTATATACCTTATTTACAAATAAACAGAAAGAACTTATTTATAAATGAAAAAAATATTATCTACACTTTCAATACTAGCATTATCATCAACAGCAACTTTTGGTGTTGTTTCTTGTAATTTTAATTTACATTTAAAAAATCCACCTCAAAAACCTCACCAAAATTTCACCCGTGAACACTTAGAATACGTTGACAAAATCATTAGAGAAAACAACCTTTCACCTGACTTATTCGGATTAAAAGGTAAATTTGAACATGTTTTTAAAATTCAAGAATCAGAATATATTAATGATGAACAAGGTAGACCTGTTGAATGTATAAAAATTGGTTTTTCTTTAATGAATGACAAATCTATTCAAATTGAACAATTCCCTGAAACTGTTTCTAAAGTTCCACCAGTTCTCCCTAAAGAAATCACTTCTCTTTGATTAGCATTTAAAGACAACATAAATACTGAAATTGATGGAATCCAACATTGAGATACATCAAACATAACCTATATGTATTCTATGTTTCGACACGCTACCAACTTCAATCAACCTATAGGAAACTGAATCACTTCTAAAGTAACTAATATGAATAGTATGTTTTTTGGTGCTAAAAACTTCAATCAATACATAGGAGATTGAGATACTTCAAATGTAACTAATATGACTGGAATGTTTGCTTATACTACAAACTTCAATCAAGATATATCAACAAAAAAAGTAAAAGTTGGAGATAAAGAATACACCGGTTGAGATACTTCGAAGGTTAGATACTTTGGAAATTTTTCATTAGACTCAAACCCTAAATGAAAAAACACTCATAAACCAAAATTCAATCAATCATAGAGTTATATAAGTTATATACCTTATATAACATATATACCCCAGAAAGGACTTACTAACTATGAACAATCAAATCATTTACAAACAAGGAACATATAATGAAGATTTCACCGAATGTCTAGAAATTGGATATTTTACAAATGATAAAGGAGAAGTTCAAATAGAACAATTCCCACCAACCATCAAAAAAGTACCTAGTGAATTACCAAAATTCATTACAAGTCTAGAGGGTGCTTTTATGGATAACAAAAACACCAAAATTGATGGTATCCAACACTGAGATACCTCAAATATAAAATACTTAAGTGGTTTATTTGCTTGAGCAAAATCATTTAACCAACCCCTAAATAACTGAAACACTTCAAAAGTAATTGATATGTCTGGTGTCTTTCGAGGTGCAAATTCTTTCAACCAACCCTTAAACAGTTGAGATACTTCAAATGTAACAGATATGAATGCTATGTTTTATGACGCTTATTTATTTGATCAAGATATTTCTAACTGAGATACATCTAAAGTTAAAAAAATGTGAGGTATGTTCTCTTATGCTCATTCTTTCAACCAACCTCTAAATAAATGAGATGTATCTAAAGTAACTGATATGGAACTTATGTTTGAAAATGCAAAATCTTTCAATCAACCCCTAAACAGTTGAGATACTTCTAATGTTAAAAATATGGATATTATGTTTAAAAAAGCAAAATCTTTCAATCAAGACATCTCAAGTTGAGATGTATCTAATGTCAAATATTTTAAATATTTTGAACAAGACTCAAACCCTAAATGAAAAGCTGAACACAAACCCAAATTCAATCAAACATAGAGTTATATACCTTATATAACATACATACCTTATATACCTATTACAATTTAAGCAACACTGAAAAACTCTCAACCTATGAGAGTTTTTCTTTTATTCAAATCCCAGATTTCTTTTATTCAACCTGAACTTTTCACAATTTTGTAACTAGTTATTAATAATGAAGTGTAAACCCTTTATTTAAAGGGTTTTTATTTTGAAAAAACACTAGATTTTTACTTTAAATAGTGATATAATGTAACTAGTAAAAGGAGATAAAAAAATGGCTTTTAAACCTGTAAAAATTCCATCAAAAGATATTGTATTTAGTAGAAGAAAAAACTGTACTTATGTGTACTATACAACCAAGAAAATTTTTAATAAAGAAAAGGGATATAGTGAGAACGAAAGAGCGTGCATAGGTATTGTTTCTGATAAAAAAGAAACAATGATGATACCAAACGAAAACTATGTTACCTACTTTGGAGATTTCGGTATTTCACTTGAAGAAAACGATAGTCAATTTTCAAGGGTTTTATCATTTGGTGCGAGATTGGTTGTTGACAAAATATTAGAAAAGTTAAACGTAAGCTCAATACTAAACAAAGTTTTTAAAGAAAAAACTGATTTAATAAAATCTTTAATTTGTTATTT
>NZ_LFYS01000050.1 GCF_001199495.1 Mycoplasma sp. HU2014
AAGACAAATATTATTATTGTTTTAGAGATGTTAAAAGAGCATTCAAAGAAGAACACGACTTTATGTCAAGCAAAAAATTCTCAAAAGAAAGATATGACAAAATGAAACACAAATTTGGCACTATCGCATATGTTTCTGACCAAGACATAACATGTCAAGAAGCCTTGAATATGTATAAGCAAAGATGGGAAATTGAACTTGTTAATGACTTTTACAAAAACACTTTGGAACTTGATTCAGTTAAAGTTCATGATGATTTAAGTGTTTATGCAGATGAATTTATCAATATGCTTACATTAATTATTGGTTATAGAATTAAAAATAAATTTGAAGATGCAGGTTTATTTAAAACTAAAACATATAGAGAAATAATGAAAATTTTTAAACAATATAAAAAAGTTCAAATACCAGATAAACCTGATATTTGATACTTAACAAGAGTTGCTAAAAAGAATGAAGAGATAATAAACAAGGTCTTATATAGTTAATTTTTTGGGAAAGTTTTAATTAATGTTTTTTTGATTTCTTTAGTTCCTTCTTTTGAAACTTCATAAATTTTAAATTCATCAATGTGATCGAAAATTAATGGGTGAGCAATAAATTTATCGTAATCAATGTTTGTAAACACTGTATCTAAATGCATAAATGCACGTGATTTTGGTAAATCTAAAACAATAACTTTAGTATAGTTTGATTCTGGGTCATTAAATAATCTTTCACTAAATTTTTCAATAGCTTTTAGTGTAGTTCTTTGAGTAACTCCAATAATTAAAGTTTCTTTGTTTAAAACTAGAATGTCTCCACCTTCGATAGATTCATCTTTTCAATCTCTTTCATAGTAGTAAGGTACTTGATTTGCAAATCTTTCATGGTGTTTAAATACTAAATCAGGGAAAATAGTTTCTCTATTTCTTGTTACAGATCACATTCTGTTCATTGTTATTCCGTGTCCAACACTTGCGAATGGATCTCTTTGGAATAACACGTTTGGTAGTGGATCTGCTACGAAAGGATATGCTTTATACCCTTCATCAATTCCTAATTCAAGTTTTTTAGTACCAGCAATCATTTTTTTGATCATTCTGTAATTATCTAGACTGCTAATAAATTCACGGAATTTATCTTTGTATTTTTCTTCAACGTTAGCTTCAGAAATGAATTGGTCAATGAATTTATCTCTTAGCTCTGGGTGTTGATCTAAAGTTTCCGCTGCTAATTTTTCAATATATAAAACTTCTATTCCATTATCACACATGGATTTGGTAAAAGCGTTATGTTCTTGAATAGCTACGTCTTTAAACGGAACATCATCAAATAATAATCTTTCTAAAAGTTCAGGAGTTAAGTTTTCAACTTCATCTCCTGGCCTATGAACAAGAACTGTTTTTAAAGTTCCTATTTCAGAAAAAACGTTTATCTTTTTTTCCATATTTAATACCTCCCGATCATCAATCTAAGATGACTACAATTATATTATTGCAAAAAAAAAAAAAAAATAGAAGTACTCTCAAATGTGTTCACAATTAGTAAAATAACTTCATTTTTTAATATTGAATGATAACATTAAAATATTAAGAGGTGAAAAAATGTATAAAATGGCAAGTCTTTTTGCTGGTGTTGGTGGCATTGACTTAGGTTTTGAATCAACACATAAATTTAAAACAGTATGAGCTAATGAGTACGATAAAAATGCTAGAATAACTTATGAAAATAATTTTGATATCAAAGTAATTGGTGATGATATAAGAATTATTGATACTAAAACTGTTCCAGAAATTGATGTATTATTATCAGGCTTTCCTTGTACTTCTTTTAGTGTTGCTGGCTACAGAAAAGGTTTTGAAGATGAAAAATCTGGAGATCTATTTTTTGAAACATTAAGATTTATTGTTGCTAAAAAACCAAAAGTAATCTTTTTAGAAAATGTTAAGAATTTAGTAACTCACGATAATGGAAAAACTTTCAAAATCATAACAGATTCACTACAACAAAATGGTTACAAAATAAAATACAAAGTATTGAATGCAAAAGACTACGCAAATATACCTCAAAATAGAGAACGTATTTATATTGTTGGGTTTAAAGATGAGCAATCTTGAAATAAATTTGAATTTCCTCTTCCAAAAAAATTAACAAAATTAATACCTGATATGTTAGAAAAAGAGAATATTGGAGAAGAATTTTATTATTCTAAGGATAAAAATATTTTTTATCAAACTTTAGAAGAAAATATGAAAAAAACAAATGTTATTTATCAATGACGAAGAAAATATGTAAGAGAAAACAAAAATAATTTATGTCCAACACTAACAGCTAACATGGGAACTGGCGGGCATAATGTTCCATTGATAAAAACACAATTTGGTATAAGAAAACTAACTCCTAGAGAATGTTTTAATTTTCAAGGATACCCAAAAGATTTTATTCTTCCAAAATTAGCAAAATCACATCTTTACAAACAAGCAGGAAATTCTGTAGTTGTTCCTGTTATTAGCAGAATTGCTAAAAATATTTTAAAAGCTTTAGAAAATTAAGGAACTGTAAAAAAATGATTAGGATGTCCTAATCATTTTTAATATAAAATTCATATTCTCCTGTAATCATATTTACTTTTGCATAAGGTTTTAAATTATCTTTTTCAATTATTTTAGAGATTATAGAAAATCTTGGTCTTCTTTTTCATTTTTGCTGTTGTTCAAAAGTTTCACTTTGTTTAACTTCTATACTTTTTAAATTTTTCACTGGAATTTTATATAAATATAATAAATCGTTATCTTGATCTAATCTCGCAAATTCCAATATTTCAAATTCACTTCTAGGTCCAAAAGATGTTAAATCCATTTTATAATTTGATGATGATTTTATTTGGACTTTCAAACCTTCTCTTGAAATAGCATCTTCAGAACCACCATTATGACTGACTTGATAGCCATTTATATAACAAACGATAAATTCTGAAAATATTTCATGAAAATTAATTCCTCGAGTATATGATATTTTAATTTTTTTATTTAATTCTTTTCACAATGGATACAATGTGATTATTTCATTATACTTTTCTTTTGTTATCTCTTTTAACATAAAAAAACACCCTTCTTCCACTAAATAAAACCTTTTACATAAAGAGGATTAATGTTGTTTACATCATCAACTAGCTCAAACATTTCTTTAGTTTCTAAATAAGTATTAGCAAAATCTATCTCATAATCTTTAATAAGTTTAAAATTGCTATATTTTTTAATATAAAAATCTAATTGATCAGATTCAATTAATTGGATATCTTCTAAAATTTTAAATTGATCATAGACTGCAAAATAATATTTATTTCCTCTAGCATCTAATATAGAAATTGCTTTATTTTTACCAGCTTGAAACATTAGTGAATCAATTAAATAAACTTTAATATTATTATTTAATACTTTAATAGTTTTAACAATAGTCAATCCAACTCTAACTCCAGTATAACTACCAGGTCCTTTAGTTAAATAAAATGAATCAATATCTTTAATAGTTAATTGATTATTAGTTAAAAAGTCTTTTAATTTCTCTATAGCTACATCTGATATTTTTTTATTATTATCAATGATTAATCTATCTATTATTTTGTTATCTTTTTCTAAAATATAAACAAGTTTTCAATTAGTAGTATCTATAAAAAGGTTCATAATTATTCTCCTATAATAAATATTCTTTTGTTTTCATCAATTATTTTAATATCAATTGTTATTTTATTTAATTTATCACAATCTAAATTTAAATTTTCGTATCACTCAATCACATTAATGCTATTGTCAAATTCATCTAAGTACATATCTATTTCTGAATCATTGTTCAATCTATAAGCATCAACATGATTAATATTAAATTGATCAGTTTTATATTGATTCATAATTACAAAAGTTGGAGATGACACATTTTCAGTTACACCTAATTCTTTTAATAATGTTTTTGTAAAAGTTGTCTTACCAGCACCTAAATCACCATTTAATAAAATATAAAAAGGTAGTTGTTTATTTTTAATTTCTAAAGATAAAGTTTTAGCAAATTGTTTTGTTTCATCTAAATTATTAATATAAATTTCTTTCATAATAACTCCTATGATTGACTATATTATTGATTTTATATCAATATTTAATATTAATATAGTTAATAAAGTTTATATCTGGAATATAGTTAATTAAAGAATTCCAAAAATATACACTATATTTTTCGGTTAAAATAGCACAAAAACAATTAAAAAATGAAGATTTTTAATAAAAGAGTATGTTTTAGTAATAAAATGTACTCTTTTTGTTTAGAAAAATTAATAAAATTTTTAAAAAATACTTTTAAAAGACTTGTCTTTTATGTTATAATATACTATATAATACACTATAGAAAAGGAAAGATATTATGGCTGTACCATTAGAAATAAGGCAAGTTCCAAGACCAAAAAATACTATCGTTAAATTAACAGGAAAATCATGAGCTGTTATTCAAAGAATTGGATGTGAATATAAAAATGGTAAGAATTATCCAAAAAACGGACCTGTCATAGGTCATATAATAAATGGAGAATACGTACCTAAAAAAGAAATATCAATAGAATTAAGACCAAAAAATTATGGTGACTATATGCTTGCTAAGAATCTTTCAAATGATATTTTGAAAGACTTGACGCACGTTTATGGTGTTGAGGCATTTAGAATTTT
>NZ_LFYS01000051.1 GCF_001199495.1 Mycoplasma sp. HU2014
AAACTAAAACAAGTAGACTTAACTTTGCTTTGTGTGACATAAAACAATTCGGAAGAACCGAAATTGCTTATAAATTATCAAAAGATGTATTTGAAGATCTTTGCAAAGTTTATAATCCATCAGATGCAAAAATAATTTATGCAATAGCAATTATTAGAGCAGCTTATGGAAATATCACTAATAGAGAAATTAATAGAAAATATCAATGTTCATTTTTCTCTGAACAATTTCCGGGTATAGGACTTTCATCTAGTAACATTTCAAGGTTTTTAGAAAAGTTGGGATATAACTACAGATACATCAAACAATTCATTCAAAATAGAATCGATACTGTTTCTCCTGGATCTACTATTGTAATTGATGGTATGTTAAAAAATTGTAGTTCTAAAACATCTGATTTTACAAAATGATCGTGAAAAGCTAGAACTAAAGGTGTTCAAAATATTTCTGTTTTATATGCTTTTGACCTAAACAAAAAAGAACCCATTGCAAGTAAGGTTTTTCAAGGAAATACACTAGATACAATGGCGTTCAATAGATTTATTGATGAATTTTCTCTAAATAATTGCTTAATTATGGGAGATAAAGGAATTTTTTCTAAAGAAAGTTTAGATAAATTAAATACTGAAAAGAAAAATGTTAAAAATCTTTTCCCTATTAAAAGAAATGATAAAAGAATAAAAGCTTTAGAGTTATCTAAATATGAAATGACTTTTAATTCGGATGAAGATATTATTTTATGTAAAAAAACAAAACTTAATCAAACCGAATTTTTATATTCATTTAAAAGCACAAATGACTACAACCAAGAACGAAGAACTTATTTAGATAAAGTTAATCGAGAACAAAATTTTAATAACGAACTTTTACAAGAAAAAGAAAAACTTTTTGGAACAATTACTTTTATTTCCAACGAAGATTTATCTTTAAAACAAATATATGATCTTTACAAAACAAGATGAGAAATTGAAGAATTTTTCAACTTCTATAAAAACATTGCTGAATTGGATTTTGTAAGAGTACAACAAAACACAAGTGTAATTGCGACTGAATTTATAAACTTAATAAGTTCTATAATCACTTCAAGAACGAAAAAAGAATTTGAAGAAAAAGGATTAACACAGAGATTTTCATTTAATCAAATAATGGAAAGATTAAGTTCAGCTAATAAGTATTTAGATGGTACAACTAAAAAATGACACTATACAAGTGAAAAGAAATATACCGACAATATTATTGATATTTTAAACCTATAGTGGCAAAAATGATAAATTTCTTAGTTTACAGTACTTACTGTTGAGAATGTTCCTAATCCCGCTGATACAACACCTACTAACCCACCCATAAATTTATCAATTGGAGTTGTTACAGTTCATGTTGTAGCTAGATAAAGAGCTTCTAAAGTTGCGATACCAAACTCAGTAGTTGAAGCGATAATTAATGCTGTTTTTGGATCATAAATATTACTTAATTGATCTGTAAATACATCTTTAAGTTGTTCAATTGCTTTTATAGTTGGTGATGCTTTAACGTTACCTAAAACAACATTACCATCAGCAACAGTTCTGAAGGCTCCTCTATTAGTTAAGTATCCAAGTTTAATTCCTTCAGCTTTAAATTCAGTATCACTAAATCTTTTACTATGATTTATTTGTTTTTGTAATTTTGTTTTTAGATCAACACCATCATCGGTTTTGACTATAAATGCATATTTACCTGCTAAATCTTCAACTGCTTTTTCCATGTGCTTAGCAACTTGACCAATTGTTGTATCAGTTCCGTATTTTTCATCATCACCTTTTAAGTTAAATTTAATTGGTAAACTTGATGAGTTATCTTTTTGAACAGCATCCATACATTCAAAGAATGATACTAGAAAGATTTTTCAATTAGTGAAATAAAAATAAATAAGAAAAATCAATATTAAAAAAACCACTCATAAAGTGGCAAGAATCTATTTATTTTTAACTTTTCTTGGAAAAGTATCTGGTTCTGTTCTATTCTTTAATCTTTTTATGTTTGGAAAATGTCTTCAAGCTAAAATCAATCCTGAAATTAAAATTACAATATTTGCTTCTAACATTCCACTTGCTCAAGAATTATTTAATCAATAATGAAATGAATTAAACAGTGAAAATAAAATATATTTATCTCAAGCTAATTTAAAATACTCCAATCCATTTCATTGTCATATAAAGATATTCAATCCACTAAATCAAGGTATTCACATAACTATTAGTATAGCTAAAGTAGATAAAATTGAGGCAACACTTACTTTTCTTGAAATGGTTGCAAACATAAATCAAACTATTAAAAATATAATTAAATATAAAACATTTACAACAAGCAATAATCCTAAAAAACAACTAACAGCTTTACCGCCTTTAAATTTATAATAAATAGGATAACAATGACCAATTAAAGCAAAAACACAAGGAATAAAATAACTAGTCTGAATAAATAAATTATGATTAATCATTGATAATAAAATTGCAACAATAGCTGTTAAAACTACTTTTGATCCATCTAAAAAAGTTACTAATAATCCTCATCTTTTTCCTAAAACTCTAACTGTATTAGTAGCTCCAGGATTTTTAGATCCAACTGTTCTAATATCAATGTTTGCAACTCTTTTAACTACAATAATTGATCAAGAAATTGAACCTATAAAATAACCAATAATACTTGCAATAATTATTCCTAAATAATGCATAGTTTTTCCCTTTCATTAAACCTAATAAAATTATAAAATAAATTATAGCAATAAAAAATATAGAGAAAGAAAAATCTAGAGGAACAAAAATGAATAATTTATACGACTATATACAAATAGATTCTTTAGTATGTGAAATATATAATGAAGATCTTGAAATTTTAGCTGAAAATTTTGATGAATTTGCAAAAATTAAAAAAGCCAATAATAACATTCAAATAATTGAAGATATTATTGAAGATATAAAAGAATACAGCATTTTATTATCATATCCAAATCCTGAGAAAGAAATTTCATGAGCTTTTAATTCTTTATTTATAAAATTTGCATTTCTAATTACATTAAAACAAGATCTAATTAACTTTAGTAATCATTTTAAAAAAATAAAAACAGATAAAAACTTAACAGATATCATATCAAATAATTTTATAGATTTTCTATTTTCAAAATCAGATGAACTTATTTTAGATTTTAAAAATTTATTAAAAGAAAATAAATTTTCTTCAATTAGAAGGGGTTTAAACTTTAAAATTGTAAAAACTATGAATGATTTTTTAAAAACAGAAGATTTAGAAGAAAAAATTAATATTTGATTTGAATTAGAAGATATACTGGATTGTGAATTGAACCTTACAGATCAAGATGTAGAAATATTTAAAAATAATAACAAAGATTTGACCACATTTTTAGAAGAATGATTATTTCTAAATATTAGTTTAAATACAACAAGAATTGTTATGCATGCTTTTGTAAAAAGAACTAACAATAGGGTTAGATAATATGAAAAAAGATTATAAACAAATGAATTTAGAACAATTAAATTTAGAAAAACAACAATTAAACGATCAACTAAATCAATACAATCAAAAATTAAAACAAATTAATAAACAAATTAAAGGTAAATTATGATTATGATGGTTTGTTCCTGTTATTGGAATGTTTATTTATTTTAGTTTTTATCATAATAGACTTCAACAAGAACAATATACTGATCAATTAGTTAAAATTAAAGTAGAAATAGCAAATATTGAATTAAAAATAATTTATTTAGACAAAATAATTACCGATAAATTAAATAATTAAAACAAAATTGTAAAATACAAAATATACAGTTTTAAAGTTGTAAAATAAAAATATGTCTGATTAGCGCAATCGGTAGAGCAACTGACTCTTAATCAGTGGGTTGTGGGTTTAATTCCCACATCAGGCACCATTTTTATAGGACAACAAAAGACTTATAAAAAAGTCTTTTTATTTTTATTAATCAAAATATCATGAGGTGACAATATGAATAAAGTTTGTTTATTTGCTAATGCTAAATATCTAACTAAACATTTCTTAGATAAGTTTAATAAAAATAAATTAATTATTTTTACATATAATCAAACTGATGATGATTTTGATTGTATTTGTTCAAATTACCAATTAAACTTATTTAAAAACACTGGTTATCAGTTTGTTGAAATAGATGAAAAAAAAGGTTTCAAATCATTAATCGATCAATTTAATGTAACTAAAATTTATGTTTTAAAAAGTTTTTCAAAAATAGATAAATTAATTGAAGTTTTTCCTAATACTATAATAGAAGATGATCTTGATTTAATATCTAAATCAAGAAAATTCTTAATTGAAGCTAATACTAAAGAGTTTAAAAAACTTACAGGATTTAATTATACTTTTTCAGGAATTGTTACATTATGTAATCAACTAGGAAGAACAATCAACTTTCCAACAGCAAATATTTTAACTAATCCAACTCTTAAAATAAAGAGTGGAGTTTATTTAGTTAAATGTATAATAGATGATCATATTGTTAAATACGGTATGGGTGATAATTGAATTAATAGAAATAATTTAATGGTGTTCGAAGCTAATATTTTTGATTTTGATAAAGACATTTATTCTAAAAAAATAACTTTTGAAATATTAAAATATATTAGAGAAAACAAAAAGATTAATAACTTAGATGAACTTGTAGAATTATTAGAAAATGACAAGTCTACTTGCTTAAAGTTATTGGAGGATAATTATGAATAAACCACTTTTAGGAAGTCATGTTAAAATGACAAAAGCTGGTAAATATCTAATCGGAAGTGTTGAAGAAGCTTTATCTTATAATGCTAATACTTTTATGATTTTTACTGGACCACCACAAACCAGCAATAGAGTTGATACTAAATTATTAAATATCGATCAAATGCACAATTTATTGAATAAAAATAATATTAATTCTAAACATTTAGTTGTTCATGGTGCTTATATTATTAATATTGCAAATAGTGTGAATGATAAAACATGAAATTTCGGTGTTGAAATGCTTATCAAAGAAGTTCAACGTTGTGAAGAAATAGGAATTGATATTTTAGTTTTACATCCTGGATCTTATACAACAGGAATTTATCAAAATTCATTAAGACAAATTGTTAGAGCTTTAGATATGGTAAGTGATCATCAATTTAATGTTAAGATCGCATTAGAAACAATGTCAGGTAAAGGTACTGAAGTTTGTTATAAATTTGATGATTTTAAATACATATTTGAAAATGTTAAAAATCCAGAAAAAATTGGAATATGTTTAGATACTTGTCATATGAATGATGCTGGATATGATATTAAAAAATGAGATCAAGTTAAAAAAGAATTAACTAGACATATGAGTTTAGATAAAGTTTTATGTATACATTTAAATGATTCAAAAAACGCTTTATCATCACATAAAGATAGACATGAAAATATCGGATATGGACATATTGGATTTGATGCATTATGTAACGTTGTTTGAGATGAAGATTTTAAAAATGTTCCAAAAATTCTAGAAACTCCATATGTAGATGATAAATTCGCTCCATACAAAATTGAAATAGAAGATTTAGTTAATAAAAAATTTACAGATAGACTATAAAATATAATTAAATTAAAATTTATATAGTTAATAAAATAGTGAGGTGTAGATATGAAAAAAATGTTAGGTTTCTTAAGTGCTATTGGTTTAATTGCAACAACAAGCATAGCAACTATAAGCTGTAATCCAACAAATCGAATAATTATTAGTAAATATAATGGTTTATCTTCAATTAAAAATGAAAGAATTTGACGTTCTTCTGAAGCTTTTGTAAGTTTAGATGAATTAAAAGCACTTATAAAAAGTGATCAAGATAATAGTGATAAAAAATACGCATCTTCAAGGTTAAAAGCTTTAGCTACAAATAATTTTATTGAAGGTAAGTTTAAATGTTGAAGCGATTTAAAAGACGCTAAACTAGTTTTTTATAAACAAGTTCCAGTTTCAATTGTTAATCCATTAGGATATTCAATAATAACAGAAAGTGACTTTGATGAAAAATCAAATGTAGATCTAAGATTTATAAAATTTGAATTTATTAAAAATGACAAAGAAACAAAACAAACAAGTGAAAAACTAAGCTTAAGAACTTTACCGAAATTAGATCAAATTGATAACTTTAAAGAAGGTTCAAACTTAAAACTTAAAAATGCAGAACCAAGCTTATTAGATCAAGGCTTACTTGATAGAAGTATTGTTAATATATTCGATAGGTACACACCTTCAATAACTAGTTTTTTATCAAGTAAAGGTATAAAAAAATCTGATGATATTACTAAAGAATTAAAATCAGAAATTAAAGAATCATCAAGATTCAACGAATTATTAAAATCAATTGCTTCATACTTATCTGAAGTAGTTAAATTAGTAAATTCTGAGTCAGGAATAATTAAATTTGATGATGAGAAAAAAGAATTTTCTTATACACCTAGAAAAACTCATATTTTAGAATTCTTACAAAAAGATAATTCAAAAAATAAAGTTTTTGAAGTATTAAAACAAATTTTATTTAAAGAAAAAGATCAAATTGACTATATTGATATTTTAGATGGTTTTGTTTTTGATGAAAAATCTGGTGAATATGTAAATAATGAAAAAGAAATATTAACTACAATAAAAACTAAAGCTCAAAATAATAATGGATAGGAAAAATAAATATGACATCAAAGATTAGTGCTTCTGCAAAAAGAAAAATATTAATTCAAACTTTTTATAAGTATCAATTATTAGATGCTAATTTAAACTACATTAAACAAGATATTTTAGATGATGCTCAAGATATTAAAAACCAAGAAGTTTATAATGAAATAGAAAAAATAGCAACTAATACTGATGATATAATCGAATCAATAAAACCTCACTTATCAACAAAATGAAAATGAGAACGAATTCCATCAGTTATTAGATCTATATTAATTGTCGGAGTTTATGAAATAAAATATACAGATACTCCAAAAGCTGTAACAATTAATGAAATGGTTGAATATACAAAAGCTTATGTACCTGATTTTGACTTTAAATTTGTTAATGCCATTTTAGACAAAATAGAAGAAAAATAATATGCAAAAAGTTTTAACAGTCCAAGAGTTAAATCAAAACTTAAAAAACTATTTAGAAAACATTGATTATTTTAAATTAATATATGTTAAAGGTGAGATTAGCAATTTAACCTTAAACAAATCAGGTCATGTATATTTTTCAATAAAAGATGAAAATGCAACTATAAGTTGTATGATATGAAAAAATAATGCACATAAACTTATTCAATTAAATCCTAAAGAAGGTATGCAGATAACTTGTGCAGGAAGAATTACATATTATGTAGTTGGTGGAAAAGTAAATTTTGAGGTTAAAGATGTTCAAATCGAAGGAATCGGTGAACTTCAAAAAATATATGAAGAAAGATTTTTAAAACTAAAACAAGCAGGTTGATTTGATCAAAGTATTAAAAAAAGACTCCCAAATGTTGTTCAGAATGTTGGAATAATTACTGCTGATTCTGGAGCTGCAATTCATGATTTAGTAACAACAATCCATCGACGAATGCCTTCAACAAATATATTTTTATTTCCTGCGCAAGTTCAAGGAAATCAATCAGCACATGATGTTGCTGAAAAGATTAAACAAGCTAATAGTTTTGCAACAAAACTTGATGTATTAATTGTTGGTCGTGGTGGTGGAAGTTATGAAGATCTATGATCATTTAATGAAATGGAATTACTTCAAGCGATTAAAGATAGTGATATTCCAATCATTAGTGCTGTAGGTCATGAACCTGATGTAACATTAGCTGATTATGTAGCTGATGTGAGGGCGGCAACTCCAACTGCAGCTGGTGAGTTAGTAAGTAGAGATATTCAAGAATTAAAAAAACAATTGAAATATTATTTAGATAAACTACGTTTACAAATTGAAAATAGATATGAATTAGAATCAAAAGATTTAATGCATTTAAAATTTCAACAAAACAAGGCAGTAGAATTTGCTATTTCAAGTAAAGAGATTTTAATAGAACAATTAGAATATAGCGTTCCAGAAAGTATTAAAACTAAGATAAATAATTCTTATAAAGATATTTCTAAACTTAAAGGTTTATTACTACAAAGTATACAAACAGCTTTTAATAATCAAAATATTAAAATAATAGAATCTACTAATATGTTAAAAAGTAGAAGTATTTATAAATTAGAACAATATAAAAATAATTTTAATTTCATGACTTCAAACTTTAAATCATTAATCTCGCAGAAAATGAAAATTGAAGAATTAAGATTTGAATCGATGGCTAATAAATTGAACTTACTAAATCCAAAAAAACCTTTAGAAAATGGATATGGTATAGTTACAAATGAAAATGGAATAAAAATAACTTCATATAAGGATGTTAAAACAAATGAGAAAATAAAAGTTTTCTTAATAGATGGTAAATTGATAGCAAATTTAGAAGAGGTGATTGCAAATGAATAATGAACAAAAATCATATGATGAATTAATGCAAGAAATTCAAGAAGACACAAAGAAAATAAGTAGTAACGATGTTTCTTTAGAAGAAGCGATGAAAATTTTTGAAGAGAGCATCCAAAAAATTAAAGTAGCTAAAGAAAAATTAACTGAGTACAAAGGAAAAATAACAAAAGTATTAAATGATGGCGAATTAGAAGAATTTAACAAATAAAATAAGAAATTTATCATTTTTACCACTATAGGTTTAAAATATCAATAATATTGTCAGTATATTTCTTTTCACTTGTATAGTGTCATTTTTTAGTTGTACCATCTAAATACTTATTAGCTGAACTTAATCTTTCCATTATTTGATTAAATGAAAATCTCTCTGTTAATCCTTTTTCTTCAAATTCTTTTTTCATTCTTGAAGTGATTATAGAACTTATTAAGTTTATAAATTCAGTCGCAATTACACTTGTGTTTTGCTGTACTCTTACAAAATTCAATTCAGCAATGTTTTTATAGAAGTTGAAAAATTCTTCAATTTCTCATCTTGTTTTGTAAAGATCATATATTTGTTTTAAAGATAAATCTTCGTTGGAAATAAAAGTAATTGTTCCAAAAAGATTTTCTTTTTCTTGTAAAAGTTCGTTATTAAAATTTTGTTCTCGATTAACTTTATCTAAATAAGCTCTTCGTTCTTGGTTGTAGTCATTTGTGCTTTTAAATGAATATAAAAATTCGGTTTGATTAAGTTTTGCTTTTTTACATAAAATAATATCTTCATCCGAATTAAAAGTCATTTCATATTTAGATAACTCTAAAGCTTTTATTCTTTTATCATTTCTTTTAATAAGGAAAAGATTTTTAACATTTTTCTTTTCAGTATTTAATTTATCTAAACTTTCTTTAGAAAGAATTCCTTTATCTCCCATAATTAAGCAATTATTTAGAGAAAATTCATCAATAAATCTATTGAACGCCATTGTATCTAGTGTATTTCCTTGAAAAACCTTACTTGCAATGGGTTCTTTTTTGTTTAGGTCAAAAGCATATAAAACAGAAATATTTTGAACACCTTTAGTTCTAGCTTTTCACGATCATTTTGTAAAATCAGATGTTTTAGAACTACAATTTTTTAACATACCATCAATTACAATAGTAGATCCAGGAGAAACAGTATCGATTCTATTTTGAATGAATTGTTTTATGTATCTGTAGTTATATCCCAACTTTTCTAAAAACCTTGAAATGTTACTAGATGAAAGTCCTATACTCGGAAATTGTTCAGAGAAAAATGAACATTGATATTTTCTATTAATTTCTCTATTAGTGATATTTCCATAAGCTGCTCTAATAATCGCTATTGCATAAATGATTTTTGCATCTGATGGATTATAAACTTTGCAAAGATCTTCAAATACATCTTTTGATAATTTATAAGCAATTTCGGTTCTTCCGAATTGTTTTATGTCACACAAAGCAAAGTTAAGTCTACTTGTTTTAGTTTCTACATATTCAAAGTTTATTATTTCACCGATTTTACCCATTTCTACTGGAACTGATTTTCCATTTTTTCAAACACTTGTTCTTTTAATAACATCATATCTATTTCCATTTTTCTTTACTCTTGTATTTTTTGGTCTATCCACAGCTAATATCTCTTTTGGTATTGGCATTTTCTTTCTCCTTATGTAGTGCTTTAGTCACTATAATTGTATTATAATTTTAATCAACAATAATTTTGTTCTTTTGTATATAAAGTTCTAGTTCATAAAAATATTTGATAGTAATATCACATTTAACCTTTTTTAATAATCTAGTTTGCTTTAATCAAATTTTAAAAATATTAAAAAGAGTCACACCATCTCTTTTCTTAACTCTATATGCAATTTTAAATAAATTAGATTTTACTTTAACTTTAAAATCAATGTTATGAATATTTAATTTATTTAATAGTGCTGCTTCAATAATATAATTTGCACTAGGATCAAAAGAAATTTCTTTATTTATCTCATCGCTAATTATTGGTCATAATAAATCATCTATTTTTTGTCCAATTTCTTTATTTGAAAATATTTTTTCTCTTAGATACTTTCTATCAATATTATTGTCATTATCTAAAATGTTTTGATCTATCTTTTTTAATTTATCTTTAACTTCTTGTTGTTCTAAACATTTTTTAGCTACAACATCAGCATTAATTATTTTAAAGTTTGGGTGAAAGTTAATAAATTTATTAGAAATTGTAGTTTTTCCAGAACCTATTTTTCCAAATATACCTATTATCATGAACTACCTCCATACATTTTTCATTGTTTTTCAGCAGAAATCTCAGTTACAGTAACTATTAAATTATTATTCTTTTCAACTACAAAATATATATTTGTATTTGAAGCTGATATGTAATTATACCTACTGTCATGAAAACTTTTTGTAGAATTTCTAATATGATTTAAACATATTTCTTTTACTTCATAATCTTTTTTATCTTTAAGTTTCAAGCGTTCTTTTGCTCTTTGTAATCCATGGTAACTAAAAGAAAAATTATGTCTATAATAGTAACTCATAAAATTCACCCTCTACATACTATTATAATTAATAATATATAGAATTATAATAAAGGTTTTGCTAATTTCTGGAATTATAATAAAGGTTTTGCTAATTCTTGTAAGTCTGATATAGTTTTTCTAAGTATTCTTGTAAATTTATTTCTTGATATATCTAATGTATCACAAATTTCTGTTTTACTAACTTCATTTGCATACATATAAAAGATTTCTCTAGCCAAAGGTTCTTCTGTTGTTTGGAAATATTTTTCTATGAGATCTTCTCAACCCATTGTAGATTCAGAATAACTCATTTCTTTAACGTTATCTTCTTTTAAATTGTTCTCTTGAGTTTTATAAACACTATTATTTAAAACTTTATGTTTGTTATTTATATACTTAACACAAGCATCTGTACACTTTCATGTTACAGCATCAATCACTGAAGAAACGAATTTTTTCTTAATGTTTTTTGTTTGATACTTTTTTAATAAATCATCAAAAGCCATCCAGGCATAACTTTGCATATCTTGAAACTCTAGAGGAACCTTATAAAACTTTGATAGTGCTTTTTTAATAGCAAATTTTATCGGTGGTTCTAGTATTTGAAAAAGTTCGAGCTTTTCAGATTCTGTCAAAGATCTGAAGTCTTTGTTCAAAAAATAATCTATTTTTTTCATATAATTTCTCCTTATTTCTATTCATTAATGTATTAGGAAAAAAATGAAAAATTGATTTTTTTTGATAAAAAAAGATGAAATTTATTCATCTTTTTTACTCTTATTTGATTTTTTATTTTTCATTTTCATTATAAATAATTGAAACTTATTTGGCTCTTTAATTTCTGTTTCTTCATTGTCATATAATAAAGGATCTATTTCATATGACTCACCGTTCATAATTGCCATAACAGCTTTTTGATGTTCTATGTTAGCTTTTATAATTCTTTCTTTATCTATTTTTGGATTAACAACTAATAATATAAGTGCAACAATTAAAGTAAATATTGTTATAGAAAGACATATTGCAGATAGAATTGTTGCTATATTAATTTTTGAACCATAATTTTGAATAACTAATTGTCAAAACTTATTAAAGTTATTTTTAAATTGATCTTGGTTTTTTTGAATCAATTGTTGAACTAAATCATTTTTTCAAGTAGCTTCAATATTTTTTGATGAAATAAAGCTGAATAATGTTCCAAGTATCATCCCAAACATAATTAGAAATAAAACCACAGGCATTAATTTCATTCTATATTTTTCTTTATTATTTTGGTTAGATTTAAATGTGTAAGAACAAATTAATATAGCAGGTACGACATGCATAAGAGCTAATAAAACACCACGTATATTGTTAACTTTTAAACCACCTAAAGGAATACTATTTAAAAATTTAGCTCTGTTACTATCCATAAAATCTGTTCAACTATTTACTCCAAATGTTTTAGCATAATCATCTGAACTTATATCAATATTAGTTAGTGATAAAAACACTAATGTTGAAATTACTAATAAAGTAGAAATTATAGATAGAATAGATAAAACCATTTTAAATATTGGCATAAACTTAGGTTTTGAGTTATAAGGATAAAACCTAGGATCTTGTAATGGTATAACCGGAAGTTCTTTATTTTGTAAATTTTCGATCATGTTTGGGTTAAACATATTAAAAATATTGTTCATATCTTGTTGATTTATCAAATTAGTTTGTTGTTGAGTATTAACATTTTCTTGTTCAGCACCGGTATTTTGTTTTTGATCTTCAACTTTAATTTCTTCATCTTGTTTTGATTCTTCTTGTAATTTTTGATCTCATTTGTTAATGTTTTGCTCTGTTAAAATAGATAATTTTTGAATTTCACTAGAAGTTATTTGTTCAGATTGATCAACTAATTTAGTCTTAGCTACTTTAAACTCTTTAACTATTTGTTTAATAATTAGATCAATATCAAATAGCATTTCATCTTCAGTTTTATTATCGAATGTTTCAAATCTTTGTTTTTCTTTTGAATTTGTTATTAAAACAAAAGCTTTAGCAAATGCTTTAGAAAAATTTTCACCTTCAAGACTTTGATTATGATTTGATTCTAGTGTCAAAATATTATTTATTAATATTAAGAATTTTTCTCTAAATTGATTATTTTTATAAATAAAATATCTTAGTTTTTCTATTTTTAATATATTTCTAGTTAAATATATTGTTTTTAAATATAACTCTTGCATTTTATCCTCCCATATTTTTTATAAGCTCATACTCAACAATAATGTTTTTATCCATTTCAGAAGAAATAACACCTTTAAATATTTTGTAGACTATTATAATTTTATCATTTAGTTGTTTAATATTATATTTATTATTCATTGCTAGTTTTACTCTATATGGATGAGATTTAAGAATTGAAGATATTTCCTGTTGAGATAGAAATTGTTGTTTTAAAATCAATACATCTCTATAAAAAGTTAGATTCGTTTCTAATAAGCTAATTAAAGCAATAATGTCATCATTAATTGCGACATAATCTTTATAAAGTTTTATAAATTTAGAAATATCATTACTTATAAAAGCATCAACTAACATAAACACATCATCTAAATGATAATTAGCAAAAACATTTTTTATAATATCTAGATCAAGTTCAGATGATAAACTAGTTAATTTATTTAATTCATTTGTAATAGTTTGTAGATCATTTGGTAGATAATTATAAATTTCATTTGCTAATTTATTATTAATTTTTTTATTCTTAGAATTTAGATACTTAATAATATAATCAATAGTTTGATTTTGATCATAAGGTTTTAAATAAATAACATTACAGTTTTGCTCAATAAATTTTGCTATTTTTAATTTTTTAGAAAACTTATTAGAGTTCATTGCAAAAATAACTATATTGTTTGGGTTTTTATTTTTAATCATTTCAGTTAATTTAGTTAGTGAAAAATTTTTATTAAAATTAGTTTTACTTTCATTTACAAAATAAGCATCGCTAATTACTACAACAACTTGATCACTAAAAAAACTAAAATTAGTTACATTATCATAAATATCGTTAAAATCATCTTCAGTTAAAGAAAAAGTCTTTATTTCAACATTATCTTTATTTTGATTCTTTTTTATAATTTCATCAATTTTTTGATTCATTAAAAAGAAGTCTTCAGAATAAACAAAATACATATCTATCACTCTATTCATTTATATATTGTACAATTTAAATTGCTATAATAATTAAATAATTAATATTTATTTAATTAATAAGTGTTTAAAATATATTATTTTTATATTTAACTTTATTTTAAAATTTGTTATACTTGTATATGTATTTCAAAAATCTATATATTTTATAAAAGGAGTTGAAAAAGAAATGGCAAACATTAAATCTCAGAAAAAACGTGTTTTAACTAACGAAAAATCAAGATTAGCTAACAGAGCTTTTAAATCAGAAATCAAAACTGCTATTAAAAAAGCTTTAGCTGCTAAAAAAGCTAACGACGCTAATAAAGAAGAATTAGTTAAAGCTGCTGTTAGTCTAGTTGATAAAGGTCTTAAAAAAGGAATCTTTAAAGACAACAAGGCTGCTAGAGAAAAATCACGCTTAATGAGCGCTTAATATTTTTCAATTCATTAGATAAATAATTTGACCACTTTTGATGGTCTTTTTTATTTTTTAAATCAAAATCTATAAGAATTATAATCAAAAAAACAATTTCCTGTTTTTTCAGTTTCAAAATAAGTAATATTGTATTTAAACAATGTAGTTAAAGTTTCTATATTTGGAAAATTATAAGTTCTTGAATTAGCTGAAATTAGTCCATATTTAGGGTTTATTAATTTAATAAATTCATCTGTTGAACTTGATTTTGATCCATGATGAGGGATTTGTAATATATCAATTGGTTTTAAACTTAATACATATCTAAAATACGCATTATTAACTAAACTAAGTTCAGCTTCTTTTTCAATATCACCTGTAAATAAAATTCTAATATCTCTGTATTCTAAAATATGAACTAAAGATCTATTATTTTCTGATTTTAAATTATTTCAAAAAAAATAAAGATTAACTCCTTTAAAAGATTTAATATGTTCGAAATTATTGTAATCAATTACTTGATCAACTCTAATATTTTTTTGAATAGTTTCCAATCCATTAAAATGATCTGCATGATAATGAGAAATGATAATTAAATCAACTTTATTAATTCCATAATATTTTAAAAATTCATATGGAATTTGTTTTGAAAATCCAGCACCAGTTCCACAATCGTTAATAATAGTAATATTTTTATATTTATCATGAAAAATAAAAGTATTTGCATTTCCAACATTTAGCATTGATAAAAACACACTAGGTTTTAATAATCAATTAATTAAATAACAAATTAATAAAACAAAAAATAATAATATTCAAGTTTTAAAATTTCTAAACTCATACATCATAATAATTAAAACAATAAAATAAACAATTAATAAAAACATAACATTAAAATGACCTAAATTAATATTAAAATTAATTGCTTTTAGTCAAGTTAATACTTTATATAAACTATCAGTTAAAAAACTAGTATTGATTAATAATCAAATTGGAATTGTAAAATAAATTAAAGCAAATAACGGTCTTAAAAAGATCAAACTAATTTGAGTAATAATGCTAAAACTGTAAAATGTATAAATTTGAAGTGGAATAAAATAAAAAGTAAATAAACTTGATCTAGTTATATAATTTAAAAATTTATTTCTAAACAGATCTTGATAAGCAAATAAAAAAGCTAGAATTACAAATAATACTGAACTAGAAGTTAAAAAACTTGGTGTTAATAAAAAACAAATTATTAAACATATAAATCTTTTAAAAATTAACGGTGCTTTTTTCTTTGAAAAAATAAAATACTCACTTACTAAAAAATAAACAACAATACGAAGTGAAGCATAACTAAAATTTGTTAAATAAGATATTAAAAATACAAGTATGTAAAAAAGATATTTTAAACTAATAGTTCATTTATACTTATGATTTAATTTGTAAAAAAATCTAGTAAATAAATGAATATTAAAACTACTTAAAACAAGTAAGAATTCTAAGTTTAAATCAGATAAAACTTTATTTAGATCTGAAGATTTATTATTTAATAAAAACATACTAACTATTTTATTAGAATAGATATTTTCAGTTAATCAATTACTAGATCTTAACCCATTAGAAATATCATTAATTTTATATTTATCTAATTGATGAGTTACAAACTGTTTTTTTAAATAATTAAAAAAATCAAATTGATAATAATTAGTATTTGATTCTAATTTTTTAAATGTTCCAATAATACTTATTTTTTGATCTAAAAGAAATTTATTATCAAAATCAGATACATAAAACTTGATATTTTTATATTTTAAAATTGCATAATTATTATGCTTACTTACAACTTTAGCTTGTAATTCTTTATTATTTAAAAAACTTAAATCCTCATGTTTAAACCATAATTTATAACCTAAAAAAACTAAACAAATAACTGTAAAAATTATTAATATTAAATGAAAGTTTTTGTAATTTAAACTAATTGAAACACTTAAAAATAAAATAGTTAGTATTAAATATTTCAAATCAAAACTAATAATTAAATTACAATAAAAACAACATGATAATAATAAAAACATTAAAAAGAAATGTTTATTAACTAAATATCGATAAAAATCTATGCTAAACAGTTTTAACTTATCCATTCTCTCACCAATAATGTATTAGCAAAAAAATAGAAAAAATGACTTCTCATTTTAAATATCTTTTTTTTTAAAAAAGTTAAAGATTTTATCTTATACACACTGAATAATTATTTTCAATTCTTGCAAAAAAAAAAACTCTCCCCTCTGATCTACTTTTCTTAAAAATTAAACTGATATAAAATAAATTTATTAATACTAAGAGGATTTTTGATATGTCACATATAGGTTATATAAAAAAGTTTATTTCTCAAAAGAAAACTTGATTCATAGCGGAATTCTATATTTTAAAAAATAAAGAGACTATTATCTTTGAAAGAAAAAGTAATGATATGTTATTAAATGTTTTATATTCTGTAAATATTACAGAAAAAAACAGTAAAAAAGAATGTGATTCATGGACTTATCATATAATTAATGATAATGATTTACTTTATCAATATTTAAGTTCTGATCTTTTTAAAATTGTAAATGAAAAAACAGCAGAAACAATTAGTAGACACTTTGTGAAAACTTCAGATATCTTAAATAAAATAATTAGAAACAAGGACAATTTTTTAAGCATTCCTTCAGTTTCAGAATATATTTTAAAAAACATATATAAAAAAATATCTAATATAGAAGAATTTGTTCCATTACATTTAGAATTTGTCAACGAAAATTTAGATTTAGAAATATTTAATGAATTACTACAGTTTACTAAGCCTAGTAAAGAAAAGTTAGAATTGATTAAGTCTAGCAAAGAGATGCTAGAGCTGATTAAAAATGATTTATATTACTTCAATCATGATAAAAAAATAACTAGTTTAGAAGCTGTTGATAAGATTTTTCTGCATTTTACTAACGATAAAAACAATATTAAAAGAATAGCTCATTATTTATATGAACACTGTAATAATGTATTGAAAAAAACATCAAGCACATATACGCAAATACCGGCTGTTTTATATGAATTTAATAAAGATGAAAACTTCTATATTCCTTTTGATGAAAAAGAAGAGTTAATAAACCAAGCTTTTAATTATGCATTTGAAAAGAAATTATTAGTTTTAATTGGAGAAAAATTATACACCAAAGAATCATATGAAGATGAATTAAATATTGCATACTGTTTATCTAAAAACAATAAGGTAAATAAAATATGTTCATTTAAGATTAATAGATTTATAAAACAAATTGAAAAAGAAGTAAGAAAAGAACTTAATAATCCAAAATTTAAATACGACAAAAGTCAAGTCAATGCCTTAAAAAAATTTATTAATAGCAAATTTACTGTAATTACAGGTGGACCTGGAACTGGTAAGACAACTTTAATAAAAGCTGTAGTAAAACTATTTCAAAAAGTATATAAAGAAAGTGAATTTAGAATAGCAACACCAACTGGAAGAGCTGCTGCTAGAATAAAAGATAGTTTTATAGAATCAGATGCTACAACTATTCATAAATTACTTGAATATGACTTTGAAAAAGATGAATTTGGCAAAAATGAATATAACTTATTGAGTCTTGATTTATTAATAATTGATGAATGTTCTATGGTTGATAATAACTTATTTAGTCGTTTGCTTTTAGCTAGTCAAAATGCCAAGAAAATAGTTTTTGTTGGTGATACAGAACAATTACCAAGTATTGATATCGGTAATGCTTTTGAAGATATTATTAATTCTAAAAAAATCACAACAGTGCATTTAAGTAAAACTCATAGACAAAAAGATAAAGATCCCAACGAACAGGATAAAATAGGAATTGTGGATTTAGCTTATATGATTAGAAACAATCAATTTGATATAGGTAAATTAGATAATGTAAATGACTCTTTAAAGTTGATTTTTGTAAGTGATCAGAATAAATGTTTAGAAGAAGTAGAACGAAATTATATAAATAAAAATGGTTTTAATGAACCTTACGCTATTCAAATAATTAGTCCAACTAATAAGAATGAATTAGGTGTAAAAAATATCAACAGAAAAATTCAAGATACCTATATAGATAAAAATAACAAAAAGGTAATGGAAATTAATTCTGAATTCAAAATTGCAGAAGGCGATAAAGTAATGTATTTAAAAAATGAAGGAAATTTATCTAATGGAGATATAGGAACAATAAAAAGTTTAACTGCAAAGAAAAGACCTATAAATGCTCGTTTCAATGATAAAGTAGATGAGGTTCTTGATTTCAATCAATTTAGTAATTTAACATTATCTTATGCATGTACAGTTCATAAAACTCAAGGAAGTGAATTTCAAAAAGTTATCTTGGCACTAGATCCTGAAAACGTTAGTCCATTTATTAGTAAAAAACTGATCTATACAGCAATCACAAGAGCTAAACAAGAGCTTACAATAATAACTAGTCAAAACTCTCTTATCAAAAGTATTAAACAAAAACCTCCTATTAGAAATACAACTTTAAAAGAACTTATAAGACTTATGTATAAAAAAAGATATAAGACTTATGTATAAAAAAAGATAATAGAATATTTTAAAATTTAATAAGTGGAAATATCTAGGATTATCTAGATATTTTTATTATTTTTTGCATTTTTTATAGATGACAAAATTTTTAAAATTTTTGCGAAAAAACTATTGCATTAATATCAGAAAAATATAAAATATATATTGTCCTTGTGTTAGGCGAAGTACAAAAACGCTGACTTAGCTCAGCTGGTAGAGCAATTGACTAGTAATCAATAGGTCGAAGGTTCAAGTCCTTTAGTCAGCACCAGTATAACGGAGGGGTAGCGAAGCGGCCAAACGCGGGTGGCTGTAACCCACTTCCTTTCGGTTCGGGGGTTCGAATCCCTCCCCCTCCACCATTCATTGGGCTATAGCCAAGCGGTAAGGCAAGGGACTTTGACTCCCTCATGCGCCGGTTCGAATCCTGCTAGCCCAACCAACTCGACTCGTTAGCTCAGCTGGTAGAGCAACTGGCTTTTAACCAGTGGGTCCGGAGTTCGAATCTCCGACGAGTCACCACTTATTTATATATCCCCAGGTGGCGGAATAGGTAGACGCATTGGACTTAAAATCCAACGGGCTTTATCTCCCGTGCCGGTTCAAGTCCGGCTCTGGGGACCATAAAGAAAACAAACAGACATGTTCAACACATGTCTTTTTTATTTTCTATTTTCGTTTATTGACATAAAAAAATGAATCTTAAAAGATTCATTAATTATTTTTTCTTTTCATCATTTCTTTCATTATCAGCATAATGTCAACTTGGTGCGAAAATGGTTTTTTTCACTTCATCGTTATTAGCTTTTGAATTATAAATATTTTGAATATTGTAATTTAATATTGAGTTTTTTAATGAGTCGATAAATTTGTTATTAAACACGTCTTCTCTTACTTTTTTTGCAACAGATAAATCAGCGTTCAAATCTATACATTTAGCTTTATCTTTTTCTTCTCTTTTTGTAAATGTTTCAAAACCACTAATCATTCCATAGAACATTCCATCTCTTAAAACCATAAATAATGGTCCTTCTAGACTCTTAACACTTTCTGTTAGTATTGATACATAAGTTGTTACATTTTTTCTTTCTTTATTATTAGGATTTTTACCTAAACCATAAAATTGTTTAGCTAAGTTTGATATTAAATAATCATCTAGTATTTTTTTTCTAACTCCATCATCTCATTTATTTTGGATTTTATCGTATATAATACTTTCTAATCTAACTTCATCAGTCATGTTTTCAAAAAGTTTTTGAGTATTATCTCCGATTTTTGTTGTTCTAATTCAATATTCTCTAGTTTCTTTACTATCTTTATCTTTTTCTTTTTTTACATCAACTTTATATAAGTTGTCAGTTGGATTTTCATCATTTTGTTTTGTAACACTTCAATTTAATTGATTATGAAACTTACTTATAAAACTATTTTGAGTTTGACTAGAACCATTATTTATTTTACTTATTGCTTCTGAAAAACTTCTTGAGTTGGTAACTTCTTGTAAACCATCTTCAAATGAAAGTGAAGAGTTATTATTTTTAGCACCTAAATAAACGATTAATGTTTTGTTTTTTGATTCTTCTAAATATTTATTAAATTGATTAAATTCTTTATTTGCTGAACTACAACTAGCAACAACACTAGCTGAAGTAGCGATGATTGAAACAGTAGATAATAGTGAAAGCATTCTTTTCATTTACATACCTCTCTTTTATAACATTATTTATTTTACTATATATTAATTAAAATAAAACTATTTTTATACAATAGATTAAAACTATTTTTATACAATAGTGTATCTTAATTTATTATAAAATTCTTGAAACTTATTTTTAAAATGTTATCATATTAATTGTACTTTAAAAATAGCTTGATATTTTTTATTTATGAAAGGTGGATATAAGTAATGTGCGAAAAGTATATTTTACGCTGTACAGTTTGCAAAAATGAAAACTACATTGGTAAAAACGATAAGAAAAAACCAAAAATAGAAGTATCTAAATACTGTGCAAATTGTAATAAACACGAACTTCATAAACAAAAAAAATAGTCTTTTGTGACTATTTTTTTAAATTATAAATATATAATTATTGTTAAATGATAGGAGAATAGATATGAATAAACACGAAATCATTGTAGATTTATTAAATAAAAATGATGCTGATGCAATTTTATTATATTCACCAGAAAATAGATATTGATTTTCTAGATTCAAATCATCACTAGGATATTTATTAATTACTAAAAAATCCTCACACTTATTTTTAGACGGTAGATACATAACTGCTGCTAGAGAAAGCGAAATAATTAATAAAGATGTAGAACTTCATCATTTTTCAAGTAACTTAAAAGAAGATTTAAATCAAATATTAAAAGATAACAATGTTAAAAAATTAGCATTTGAAGCAGATTGAATTTTTTATAAACAATATGAATTATTTAGAGATAAATTCTTTAATGATGTAGAATTAGTTCCTGTTGATTGTTCAAAAATGAGAATGATTAAAGATAGTTGAGAAATAGATAATATTAAAAAAGCTTGTGATATTACTGATCAAGTATTTCAAGCAATTTTAGATTATGTAAAACCAGGAATGACTGAAAAACAATTGCAAAGATTTGTTGATGATAAATTCTTAGAGTTTGGTGCTGATAAAATAAGTTTTGACACAATTATTGCATCTGGAGTTAACGGAAGTAAACCTCATGCCGTTCCAAGTGACAAAGTTATTCAAAACAATGAATTAATTACTATTGATATGGGTTGTTTTTATAATGGGTATTGTTCAGATCAAACAAGAACTATAGCTATTGGAGAAATTGATAGTAAATTAGCTGAAATTTATGATATTGTTTATCAAGCACAATCTTTAGGAATTAGTTTAGTTAAAGCTGGAGTGAATGCAGGAGATATTCACCGTCAAGTTCATCAATTTATTGATTCTAAAGGATACGGTAAATATTTCGATCACGGACTAGGTCATGGAATTGGTGTTGAAATTCATGAAGAACCAGGAGTAGGATCAACTGGACAAGTAATTTTACAAGAAAATATGACAATTACTGTTGAACCAGGAATTTATATTCCAGGTTTAGGTGGAGTTAGAATTGAAGATGATGTTTTGGTAACTAAAGATGGTTGTGAAATGTTAACTTCTTCTCCAAGAACATTAATAAAATTAGATAAATAATTTAAAATGGTCATAAGACCATTTTTTAGTTTTGAATAAAGTTAAAAAATAAAAGATACTAAAAAATGTTAAAATAAAAGTTAGTTAGAAGAGAGAAAAAAATATGAATAAAATATCTAAAGAACAACAAATAAAACAAAAAGCTATTAGAACTAATTTTCAAATGAGAGTTATTTCATCTGTATTTTTAGTGATAGCTTTAATAGTTTATTTAACATTCCCGATTTTATATAATATTGGTTTTATAAATAATTGATCAGAAAATAGTTTAATAGCTTTAAATGTAATTTCATTACTAATTAGTAGTGCAATTTTATTTTTCTCAACTAATGAGCTATTATCATCTTTTGAAATAAAGTTTTCTAAAGAAAAATTATTTATTCAACTTTTTACAGTTTTATTATTATGAATACCTTTTACTGATAAAGATAGACACACTTATGTTTTTAATTTCATTTCAAGTGTTAATTATTGAAATATAATACCTTTTATAATCTTAATTTCTTATATTAGTTTAGTTTGAATTTTATTAAAAAACTCATTAAATAAAAATAAATCAGAAATATCAAAAATATTATTAGTAAGTTTTATTATGATATTCGCTTTAAAAACTTTTAACATGTTAGGTTTTTATATTTTTTCAAAAAATAGAGTATCAAGTTATTTACTTTATGGTTTTTCAAGTATTATTTGAATTTGATTAACAATTATTTTAACTGATACATTTGCTTATCTTTTTGGAGTTAAATTTGGAAAACATAAATTAGCACCAACTATTAGTCCTAAAAAAAGTTGAGAAGGAGCTATTGCTGGATTTGTTTGTTCAGTTTTAGTTAATTTAGCAATAATTTTAACTTTATATTTTGTTGGTTCAACACAAAAATATGCACCATTTTATGGATATTTCAAAATATTAAATATTTCTAATTCTATACCTGTTGTATTGTCTTATATTTTTATAACTATGGCAGTTTCTATTTTATGTCAGTTAGGTGATTTATTATTTAGTTGAATTAAAAGAAGTGTTAATATTAAAGATTTTTCAAATCTAATTCCAGGACATGGTGGAATACTTGATAGATTAGATTCATTTTATTTTGTACTTTGTGTAATGTTTTTTGTAATTTTTATTGGTCTATTTATTAATCAACTTTAGAATGGAGTTTTTGTATGGATAAAAAAATCAAAAAAGTTTTTGATGTTTTAAATATCGATTTTTCAGAGTCTGAACTTTCGTATTTTAATAACTCAAAATTAGTTGAACCTGTTAGGTTATCGACAAAAAAAGCAAAAGCTTATTTTCATATTCAAATAGAAGAATTTTTACCAGTTGAATTACTACAAAAAATAGAAAATAAATTTAAACACAATGATATGTTTAATATCAAATTAATAATTGATGTTGTTAAAAAAGAATCCTTAAATAGACAAATATTAATTAACTATTTAGAATTTATTAAAAACTATAAAGCTGAATCAGGAAATCTTAGTTATTGATCTATGATTGATACTAAGAATTTTGATTATGACGAAACTAAAAACTTAATGACTTTTATAACCACTTCTAATGAAAGCAAATCTTTTATTTATCCTGAATTAAAATATTGTGTTTCTAAATTACAACAATTTGGTATTAAAGAGATTGATTTTGAAATTCAAGTAAAAGAAATTTCATTAGAAATTTTAGAAAAAAAAGATTTACAAGAATTAGAAAAAATAAAAAACGAAGAAACTCAAACAAAACCAACAAACAATACTCATATTGTTAAAAAACCAATTCGTAGTTCAAATTACAAATATAAACAAAGTTTTGGTAAACCTAGTTATGATTCATTATTAGATTTAGAACCTAATGCTCAAAACATTATTATTCACGGAATGGTTATGAATAAAGAGTTTAAAACCTCAAAAACAGGAAGAAAGATTTTTTATATAGATCTAACAGACAACAAATCATCAATAAGATGTGTTTATTTTTCAAAAAATGAACAAGCATGTGAATTTGACGATCTGACTGAAGAAGAATTATTACAAGATAATGTAAAAGAATTAAAAGAATCAAAGATCAATGTTGGTGATTGAGTTGCGTTAAGAGGAAAAACAAGTTATTCAGAATATGATCAAGAACAAGTTTTTTATATAGATAGTTTTATAAAAATTGAAAAAGAAAATAATTCTAGAATTGATAATGAGCCTATTAAACGTGTTGAATTACATACTCATACAAAAATGAGTACTATGGATGGGGTAAGTTATGCAAAAGACTATCTTAAATTAGTTAATGATTGAAATTGAAATGCAATAGCTTTTACAGATCATATTAATGTCCAAGCTTATCCAGATATTTATAGTGCAATAAAAACAATTAACAAATTAAGAGACAAAAACCAACAATTAAAAGCAATTTATGGACTAGAAGCTCAAGTAATTGATACAGAGAAATTATGATATGTTAAAAATTCACAAAATCATGATCTAAAAAGTAGTAAAATGGTATTTTTCGACTTAGAGACTACTGGATTGAGTCCTGAAATGGATGAAATTATTGAGTTTGGCGCAGTTATTTATGATTTAAAAACAGGAGAAAGAAAAAGAAGTGATATTCTAATTAAATCTGAAAAACCATTAAAACAATTTACAAAAGAATTAACACGTATTACTGATGAAATGTTAGAAGATAAACCATCAATTAAAGAAGCCTTTTCTCAAATTTATGAAATTATTAAAGATGGAATTTTAGTTGCTCACAATGCTAATTTCGACTTTAACTTTTTAACTAATTGTGCAATTAAATTAGGGTATGGTAAATTAACAAATACAGTTATTGATACATTAACAATTTCAAGAGCGGTATTTTCAGAGTTAAAAAATCACAGATTAGGAACAATAGCTAAAAAACTTGGTATTGATTATGATGCTGATGTTGCCCACCGTGCTGATTATGATGCTGATATTTTAGCTGATGTTTATGACAGATTAATCATTGAAGTTAGAAAAGCTCATAACATTATTGTTGATAGTGATTGAAATAAAATTCATCCTGAACAATTAAGCCAAAATAAAAATTATCACGGAAGATCTGGATATCATTTAAACATTTTAGCTAAAAATCAAAAAGGCTTAAAAGAAATCTATAAATTAGTTTCAAACTCACATACTAGAACATTTTTCTCTTCACCTAAAGTTGTTAAAAATGATTTAGAAGAAATAAGAAAAAATAATAATTTATTAATTGGTAGTGGTTGTGTTAATGGTGAGATTTTTGAACTAGCAAGAACTAATACTTTTGATGAATTACATAATGCTATTAAGTTTTATGATTATATAGAAATTCAACCTATTAGTGTTTATAAAAATCTATTACAAGATGATTCACTAGATTTAGATCAATTAAAAAATATTATTAAAACAATTATTAAACTAGCAAAACAAGAAAATAAGATTATTGTTGCAACAAGCGATGCTCATTATACTGAACCTGAATTAAAACAAATTAGAGAAGTTTATATTAATTCTAAAGGATTAGGTGGAACACGTCACCCATTATTTGATTCAAAAAATAGGGTTAAAGATTTTCCAGATCAACACATAAGAACTACAAAAGAAATGTTAGATGAGTTTAAGTGGTTAAATGATGATGAATTTGTTTATCAAATAGTAGTTGAAAACACTAATAAAATAGCTGATATGATTGATGCAAATATTGCTCCTGTTAAAGATGGGTTATTCACACCAAAAATTGATAACGTTGATGAAAAATTAAAAAATAAATGTTATGAAACAGCAAAAGAAATGTATGGAGAAAATTTACCTGAAATAGTTGAAAAAAGATTAGAAAAAGAATTAAATTCAATTATTAAGCATGGATTTGCAATTGTTTATTGAATTTCTCATTTACTAGTTAAACAATCATTAGAAGATGGATATTTAGTTGGTTCACGTGGTTCAGTTGGTTCTTCATTTGTAGCAACTACTTCTAAAATTACTGAAGTAAACCCTTTAAAAGCTCATTATAGATGTACTAATTGTAAGTATTCAGATTTTGATACTGATCCACAATATAAGTGTGGTTATGATTTACCTGAAAAAAATTGTCCAAAATGTAATCAAAAATTAATTGGTGATGGACATGATATTCCGTTTGAAACTTTTTTAGGTTTTGATGGAGATAAAGTTCCAGATATCGATTTAAACTTTTCAGGAGAATATCAATCAACTGCTCACAACTTTACTAAAAAAATGTTTGGTGAAGACAATGTTTTTAGAGCCGGAACTATATCAACTGTTGCTGAAAAAACTGCCTTTGGTTATGCGAAAGCATTCTATGAAGAAACAAAACAAAATCAAGAACAACCAAGAAAAGTTGAAATCAACCGTTTAGCAAAACTAGCTGAAGGAGTTAAAAGAACAACTGGTCAACACCCTGGTGGAATTATAATTCTACCTAATGAATTTGAAATTGAAGATTTTACTCCTGTAAATTATCCTGCTGATGATACTAGATCGAGCTGAAAAACAACACACTTTGATTTCCACTCTATTCACGATAACTTATTAAAAATGGATATTTTAGGTCATGTTGATCCAACTGCTTTAAGAATGTTGCGTGATTTAACTGGTGTTGATCCAATTACCGTTCCGACTGATGATAAGAGAGTTTATTCTTTATTTTCAGGTTTAGATGAATTAGAAATAACTTCAGATGAAATAAATGGTGAGATTACGGGAGCTATTGGAATTCCAGAATTTGGAACAGGATTTGTTAGAGGGATGTTAAGAGAAACAAAACCTAAAACATTTGCTGATTTAGTTCAAATTTCAGGATTAAGTCACGGTACTGATGTTTGATTAGGAAATGCAAGAGATTTAATTAGAGATGGTAAAGCTAATATTTCAACAGTTATTGGATGTAGAGATGATATTATGGTTTACTTATTAAGCATGGGATTAGATAATTCATTAGCTTTTGTGATTATGGAATCAGTTAGAAAAGGTAAGGGGTTAAAAAAAGAGTGAGTGGAAATTATGAAAAAACATAACGTACCAGACTGATATATAGAATCATGTTTAAAAATTAAATATATGTTTCCTAAAGCTCACGCGACCGCTTATGTTTTAATGGCTTATAGAATAGCTTGATATAAAATCTATTATCCAGCTGAATATTATGCAACATTCTTATCGACACGTGCTGATGCTTTTGATATAGAAACCGCACTAGGTGGTTATGATTCAGTTTTTGCAAAAGTAAAACAACATGAACAAAAATTAAAAAATGGTGAAAAAGTATCTAAAAAAGATGAAGATCTTTACATAGTAAATGAAATATTATTAGAAATGTTTGCAAGAAAAATTAAATTTAATAATATTAATTTTGAAAAATCTCAAGCTACAAGATTTATTGTTAATACATTAGAAGATGGATTAAAAATTTTAATACCACCATTTAATATAATTGATTCATTAGGTGAAGCTGTGGCTATGTCAATAATTAGTGCTAGAAATGATAGAAAAATAACTAGTGTTAATGATTTAAAAAATAGAACACAAGTTACTCAAACACAAATAAAATTATTTGAAAAACTTGGTATACTTAATTCACTAGCAAGTGATGAACAGCTAACATTTCAATTTTAAAGGAGTGGAATTATGTCAAATATAAATGTAAAAGATTTAATGTTAAATAGAAAAAGTGCCAGAGATTTTGACACTACTAAAAAAATATCTGATAAAGATTTACAAGAAATATTAACAGCAACTAGAATGACACCAAGTGCTTTTAATTTAATGAATTTAAGATTATTAGTTATTGATTCACAATCAGAATTAAAAGCACAACTAATTCCATTGTTTTATAGTCAAAAAAACTTTATTAATGCTGATAAGTGTATTTTGTTTGTTTCAGATAAGACTAATAAAATTTTAAATCATACTATTGATAAAACTATTAATGCAATCTTTTCAAAAGAACAAGAAGAAATTGCTCAAAAATTTAGAAATAATGTTGTTAATTCAACAACAATGTTAGCAAAATATAATGAATTAGATAATTGAAGTAAAACAACAGCTCATATTGCAAGCGGTGTTGCTACAGTAGCTGCTGCTAGTTTAGGTGTTGATTCATGTATTATGGGTGGGTTCAATGCTAATCAGTTAAATGAAATCTTAATTGAAAATAATTATATAACTAACGATGAACAAGTAGTTTTAGCAATGGTGTTAGGTTATGTTAATCCCAACATTATTCCTAAAGCAAAAACTAGAATTGATGAAAAAGAATTTGTTACATTTGTTAAGTAAAATGCATAACTTATATTATTAAAATAATAAAAAAAATAGTACTTTTATGGAATGTGCTCAAAAAACAAAGTACCAAATAATAACAAAAATCTTATTGTTTTTATTTCAGTTAACCTTTAAGTAATATTAAAAAAGTTATAAAGTGATTTAATTTAATCATTTTTTCAAAGTAGCTGTAATATTTTATTTATAATTATTTATTTTATTAATTCTAGATAGTTTTATTTTAACTTGTAATTTAATGATTTTTTATAATACAAAATCAAAATAAATAACTGTTTTTATCAATACTTTTTGTATTTGTATTGATAATATAATGATTTTCAGTAGTTTATAATTCATATAAAAATATTTAATAGGCTCACTTCATTTATCATTAATATTCTTATACGTGATATTTAAACCACTTGATAAACAGGATGAATACTGTTGATGACGATAGTTGTTGATAGCATTTGATTCTTACTTACTTTAGCAAACATTAAACTAGTAAAAAAACCGTACTTTAAAATCAAAATTTAACAAAAGCTCTTAACTATAAAAAGTAAATACCTACTTAAATATTAATCAATCCTAAACAAAACATTTAGACAAACCGATTGCTTTGTCTAAATGTTTTTTTGTACTAATATTTGAAGTTATAGCAATAGTCGAAAAATTACTAAGCCAAATAAAAAAACTAAGATTTTTTACTAAGACAATTTTTAAGACAAAATAGTTGTGTTGGTTTTTTATATAAGTACTTCACATCTGTTAGGTGTTTTTCGTTTTAAATGTTTTAAATTTTTTTATTGTTATATCATTTAATAAATTATTTGATTTCATTTTTTAATTGGTTGAAAGTTGGTTTTCATACAGCTTTTTAAAATCAAAAAACATTTCTGACTTTAATATTAAAAAGAAATATAAGACCTGTTTTTATTATCAAATTTTAACTCTTTTTTTTAGGAGCAATATACATTTTGTCTTCTGGTTGAATGTTGAAAGCTTTAACAAACTCTTCATTATTAGCCGCCTGGATGTTAGCTCTTAATTCAGCAGGTGCATGTGGGTCTTGTTCAAGTAAACCCTACGTTTCCCACTTTAAGCATAAAAATAACAGTTTAAAATTATAAACCTAAATTTATAAGTTAACTGTTATTTTTTTAAAACTTCTAAAAGAGTGTGATAAGTATCTCAACTTTCTTTTAACCCATCATTAAACACTTGTATTGTTTCTGTTTTTTGTTTGTTTACAAATACCTCAATTTCTTTGACATCTTTAATAACGTTAATCATTTTATGTTCAGTAATTCTATTTTTACCTTGCAATTCTAATCTAGAATTCAAATGGTAAACTACATAATTTAAAAACACTAAAGATACAAAACACAAACAAATATATCCAACATTATGATTTCATGTTGATAGATACATTGGACGAAGTGACAATTTACCTTTTAACGTTTTAAAATTAGATTCAATTTGTCACTGTTTTGAATATAAATTTACAATATCAACTACAGATAAATCAGTTCTATTTGTTTCATAAACATAATATCCATCGTATTTTTCATCTTCATTTATTTTTGCTACATCTAATTCATAAAACGCACCTTTATTTACAGGTTTAAAAAACTTATATTTTTTTGAACCGGCTAAATTATCGTATGAAACTAAATTATCTTTATTCATCTTTTTAATAAAATTTTGAACTAAGATATCTCTATCATTTTTGTCTTTTATTGCACGTTTTTTGCTATAAGTTATTATCTGTTTTCTGAAATGACCATTTGGTCGTTTTTTATTGTAAAAAGATGCTACATCACGAACTTTATATTTAAAAGAACCATCAGTTATATAATCTTTTTCATCTAAAACATACTCTTTAAATTGTTTGCTACCAGCTTTCATTCTATAAGAAATTATGTAGTTTCAATTTTTAGATTCTAAGAATCTAATATTTCTATTAACACTCATACCTTTATCAGCAATAATAGTTACTGTGTTTATTTCATAAAGGTCTGCAATTTCAAGCATCAAAGGAATAAATGTATTTGAATCAGCACTATTTCCAGGAAAAACTTTGTAATGTAATGGAATTCCGTTTTCATCGGTTGCCATTCCTATTACAATTTGATCTTCTTTGAATTTTCCATCCTTCGAATAACCAGGCTTTTTAAACCCTTCTCTTGAAAATGTTTCAAAATATGCGGTTGTTGCATCAAATCACAAAACATCAATTTTTCTATTTGTGTTATCACAAATTTTCTTGTTTAAGTTTTTCAGAATCTCGTCTTTATTTTTTGCAATATAATCTAATGATCTGTAAAATGAATTTTTTGAATGAGTATCTATTCTTTCTTTTTTTATTGTTTTGTAAGTGTTAAATACGCTAATCGGATTTTTAATTCTTTGATAAATTAATTGCATAATAACATCTTTTAGTGTTGTTGATCTTGTAGTAGAACAATTATCAAAAATATCAAAATAATCAAAGAGTTTTTCAATAATCTCGTAACCTTTATACCTTTCTATAACCTCTTTTTTCAATGATTTTTTCTCTTTGAAGATTTCATCTAATTTTGTTTTAGCTTGTTCTTTTGTTCAATAAAAAAGTTTTAGTCTAATACTATATATTTAATAAATCAGCAAGGTTTTGAACGTATTTCAACATCTTGCTTTTCTTTCATTCTTTACCACTTATCTGTTCCATTTTATAACTTCTTAAATATTCTATTATTTGTTTGAAAGAATAATTTTTGTGCAAGTCCAATTTAATAAATTGGTTCTTAACACGTGTTCCAATTATTAATGATAAGTAGTTTATAAATTCAGTTGTATAAACTTTCATTTCAGAATGAACTCTGGTTTTTGATAATTCTAAAATGTTTTTGTAAAAATTGAACATTTCTTCAATCTCTCATCTTTGATCATAAAGTGTGTATACATCTTCTAAACTCAAATCTACATTTGATTCAAAAGCAATTGTTCCAAAATATTCTTCTTCTTTTTTGAATTCAGAAATATCAAAATTATCTTTTCTCAAATGTCTTTGATACCTACCAATACTTTCTTTTCCAGCAATTTCTAAGTCTTTAAATAAATAGTAAAATTTGTTGTTTATTTGTTCTTTAGAACCTAAAAGTTGTTTTCCTTTAATGCTTACAGGAGTTAGTTTATCTATAAAATTTTCAGATTTAATGAATTTTGTATTTCTTT
>NZ_LFYS01000052.1 GCF_001199495.1 Mycoplasma sp. HU2014
AAATTAAAGATTTTATTAAATCAGTTTTTTCTTTAAAAACTTTGTTTAGTATTGAGCTTACGTTTAACTTTTCTAATATTTTGTCAACAACCAATCTCGCACCAAATGATAAAACCCTTGAAAATTGACTATCGTTTTCTTCAAGTGAAATACCGAAATCTCCAAAGTAGGTAACATAGTTTTCGTTTGGTATCATCATTGTTTCTTTTTCATCAGAAACAATACCTATGCACGCTCTTTCGTTCTCACTATATCCCTTTTCTTTATTAAAAATTTTCTTGGTTGTATAGTACACATAAGTACAGTTTTTTCTTCTACTAAATACAATATCTTTTGATGGAATTTTTACAGGTTTAAAAGCCATTTTTTTATCTCCTTTTACTAGTTACATTATATCACTATTTAAAGTAAAAATCTAGTGTTTTTTCAAAATAAAAACCCTTTAAATAAAGGGTTTACACTTCATTATTAATAACTAGTTACAAAATTGTGAAAAGTTCAGGTTGTATTACTAAATTGACTAACACTAGTAAAGTCAACTGTTCCTCCAAGTGCACTATAGTTCATAGGAATAGTTATCATGTGGTGTAAACCAAATGGTAATAATAATCTTTCTGATGAACCATATAAGAAAGGCATTAAGAATTTAATTTTTTGTTCTTTAACAAATAAGTTTCCTAATATATTGATACCAGTTTGAACAATAGGTCAGAATAACCCGATAACAACTGATAAAGGTAATACTATTATGATAACCATAAATGGAACAAATCTTGAACCATTAAAGAATGATAATGCATTAGATAATTTATTGAAGTTGTAGAACTTGTTGTAAATCATAGCACCAACAAATCCCATACCAATTCCACCCATAGCATCGTATCTAATAGATAAAACTCCTTCTTGAGGACCAAAGAATATATCTTGTTTTTCTCATCTAGCTAAGATGTAGTTTAAAAACTCTATACCACTACCATCTTTAGCTTCTCTTGTTACAAACATATTTGCTCCAACAGCAAGTAAAATAAAGTATGCAAATGCTGCAGCAAATGATCCACCGTATCTATTTTTTGCTCATGCTCCACCTATGGCAACAGCAAATAATAGACCCATGTGAGTGAAAGCAGCTCATCCAACGTTTTCAATAACTGAACCGATTTGATTGAAAATAGCTGATGTTGATTTAATATTTCCCAGACCTAAAGGTCCAATTATTTTACCTAAAATAATTGTTAGACCGGCAGCAGGAAGTAAAGCAACAAACGTTAAAATAGATTTAGAAAATTTTGAAAAAAATGCATGAATGTTGCTTTTTCTAGTCTGTTTGAAATCTAAAATTTTTTTCATTTTTTCCTCCTTGTACAACTTTAATAGTATCAAAAAAACAAAAAAACAAGGAAAATTATAACCCTTGTTTTGTTAGTTTAAATAAGTATTATTTATTAATAATATCTTTAACAGAATCAATTGTTTTTCTTAAAGTTTCACATGAAGAATCAAATCTAGCTTGTTCTTTTTCGTTGATGTCTCATTGAATGATTTCTTCTCATCCGTTTGCTCCAACTACAGCAGGTACTCCTGTGTATAGTCCACTATTTTTGTATTCACCATTTAATTGTGCTCCAACCATTAGACAAACTTTTTCATCTCTTAAAACAGCTGTTGCAATTCTTGTTAAACAAGCTCCAATTCCGTAGAATGTTGCACGTTTTAAGTTAATGATTTTGTAAGCCATCATAATAGCTTCTTTTTCAATTTCTTCTAATTCCTTTTGAGAAATTTTACCTGTTTCTAAGTAGTGAGAAATTGGTTGACCCATAATGTTTGCTTTTGATCAAATAGCAACTGATGAATCTCCGTGTTCACCTAATAAATATGCATCGATTGAAGATGGATGTACATTTACTTTATCAGCTAACAGTCTTCTTAATCTTACTGAGTCTAAAGTAGTTCCTGAACCGATAACTTTATGTGGATCGAATCCTGTAACTTGTTGATATGCGTGAGTAACAACATCAACTGGGTTAGATGCAATAATTGTAATTCCATCAAATCCTGATTTTTTAACCTCAGTTGCAATAGATTTTATAATTTCAGTGTTTCCTGCAACCATGTCTAATCTAGTTTCACCTGGTTTTTGTGGACGACCTGCTGTAATTACAATAACATCAGCATCTTTACAGTCTTCATAGCTTCCGGCTTTAACAGAACTGAATGATTTTGGAAGAACTGCCAAAGTATCTGATAAGTCTAATGCGTTTCCTTCTGCTGCATCTTTAAATGCATCGATTAATACATAGTGTTGAGCTAATCCTTGGTTAATAGCAGCATATAAGAATGAACATCCAACTGCTCCTGCTCCAATTAATACAACTTTTTTTGAAGTTTTTTTCATATTCATCTCTCCTTTAGATTTGAGTCAAATATATTATATAATTTTTGAGCAATAATGTTTATAAATAATGTTTGAATCTGGAATAATGTTTATAAATAATGTTTGAAAATTCTTAAATAGATAATTTAAAAATAAAAAACAACTTAAAGCTGTTTTGTTAATTATACTTATTCATGATTTGTAAAAAAGTTTTATTATCATCTACAAAATCATTAATAAAATCTGATTTTTGACTAATAGTATTTTTAAGAGATGAAATTTCATCATTACTAAATTTAGACAACACTCAATCAACTATTTTTCATCCAGTAGCTGGCGGGTTTATTCCGATTCTTAATCTATAAAAATCTTGAGTAGAAAGATGTTGAATAATAGATTTAATACCATTATGTCCAGCTGCAGATCCTGATTTTTTAAATTGAATTCTTTCAACATTTAGATCTTTATCATCATGAATCACTATTAAATCTTTAAGACTAATTTTGTAATAATGCATAATCTGAGATATAGCTATTCCTGAATTATTCATATATGTTAAAGGTTTAACAAATAATACTTTTTGATTATTAATAATACTAGTATATACTTGAGCATTAAATTCTTGTTTAACAGAATTATACCCATATTTATCTAATAATATATCAATAGCTATTCAACCAGCATTATGTCTAGTTATTTCATACTCTCTACCTGGGTTGCCTAATCCAACAATTAACTTCATTAATTTCCTTCTTTAATAAAATCTTCAATTTTTTTTCTGATTTGTTCTTTATTTTTAATATAAACTTCAGTTAATGAATGATGTTCTTGTGAATTTTTAATCATATCAGCTAATAATTCAGCAACTGATACAATTTTTAGTCCATCGAATTTTTTATCTTCAGGAATTTCAATAGTATTTGTTACAATTACGCTTTTAACAACATTTTGTTTAATAGCTTCAGTCATTCTTTCTTTAGCTGGACCATTAAATAATCCGTGACAAGTAAAAATGTAAACATCTTTAGCTCCATTTTCTTTTAAAGCTTTAGCACCACTAATAATAGTTCCACCAGTATCGATCATATCATCGATAATAAAACAAGTTTTATCTTGAATATCTCCTAAAACAAATTCAACTTCAGCTTTATTTGGTTCAGGACGTCTCTTACCAATAACAGCAATTCCATTAGTCATGTTTGTTGTATATGAATCAACTTTGTGAACCCTGCTTAATCCTCCGTAATCTGGAGAAACTAGAATACATTTTTCTCTATCTAATTTTTCTTTAATAATTGTATTAACAATTTCATCAGCTAAAATTTGAGAAGTTTGGAAGTTATCCATAGGTATATCAAAAAATCCCATTGATTGAGGAGAGTGAATATCAAATACAATAACTCTGTCTGCTCCTGCTTTACTTAATAAATCAGCTACTAATTTAGAAGTAATTGGTTGTCTTCCTTTTGCTTTACGATCTTGACGAGCATATCCGAAATAAGGAATAACAACATTAATTTTTTCTGCACTACCACGTTTGAATGCATCAATTGCAATTAATAATTCCATTAGATTTTCATTCACAGGCATAGATGTAGATTGAATAATGTAAATTTCTTTACCTCTAACTGAATCTATTGCTTCTACTAAAATTTCACCATCTGCAAATCTAGTTGTTTTAGCAATCTTTTCTTCAATACCTAAAATTTCACAAACTTCTTTTGCTAGTTTTTGTCCTGAAGAAAGACCGAAAATATAAATATCATTATTATTCATAAATTAACCCCACCTTTTAAAATAATAATAACAAAAATTGACTTCTAAAATATAAACAATCGGTAAATAAAAATAGTCTTAAAACTATTTTGTGATTATTTATTTCTTCTTTTAGTAATAGTTTTTGGAACTTGTTTTTTAAATTCTTCTTCATTATTAATTTTTATTCTATAAAATTCATTATTTCTAACGTTTCATAACACACCTTTTTTTAATCCTAAAGCAATCATGTAGCAAGCTGTTTGTAAAAAGTGAGTTCATCTAACTTCGCTAACAAATTTTAATTCAATAACTGTGTCATTTTTAACAACATCCGCATAACCATTTGCTTCTATTGGGTGATTATTTTTATAAAATCCCAACGATAAATAACAAGGTTGCTGAATTTGTTCTAAAATCATAAGAATATTTTACTAATAAAAATGGTACCATATGTCCGGACAGGGGGTCTATCCCTTAGGGAGTCTAATAATTTTGTCATTCTCTTGATTTTTTTTTTGTTTTAATAAACTGGAACAGATGTATGGAAAGGTTTAAAAAAATGAGTAAATTATTAATTACTTTAAATTTATTAGCTTTAGCTGCATCAGGTGGAGCAATCGGTGTTTCAGCTATGTCTTTGATAAAAGCAAATTCTCTAACTGTTCAAGGAACAAAAGGCCCTCAAGGAGATAAAGGACCTAATGGACCTGAAGGACCACAAGGTGATAAAGGACCTAATGGACCTGAAGGACCACAAGAATAGGTTAATTAATCTTAAAAATTCTATTACAAAGTAAAACTCCTAGAAAATTCTAGGAGTTTTTTATTGATCATCTAATAAAAAAGTTTTATCTAAAATTAAAATACGTATCTTCTTAGTTAATTGAACCTGCAGTAAATTATTTATAATTTTTATAAAAAACTCTAAAAGTTCATTGACTGTTTTATTTATAATTTTTATAATTTAATTGAAAATAGAAAAATAGATGAGAAGGGTTTTTTTATGACAATTTCATTATTTAATTATGTCAAGTTTACTTTTAAAAATGTTATTAAAAAGAAAAGTTCAATCCTCTTTCCAACAATTGTTTTAGTCGCTTCTATATGTATGGGAATTGTTTTGACTAGTGTGATTCCGATTAAGTATCTTGACTTAATTTCTTTTTTATACACTATTTTACTGATTATTATAACAATAATTTTTAGTTCAATTAAAGCTTTGAACCTTTTTAAAGATCTTGAAGTTGAAGGTATTGAAATATTAAGTTTATCTAAACCAATTTCAAGAAGATCTTTAGTGATAGGAAAACTAATCTCATTTAGTCTTTTAAATTTAATTTGAAGTTGTGTGTTTTTTATTTGTGGGTTACTGTTCTTTTATGCTAATAATAGTTTTAATCAAATCTTTTTAAAAAGTTCATTATTGGCTTTTATTAGTTTTTGTAGCTTTTTTATCTTTGGATTATTAATAATCATTTTAAGTTTTAAATTATCTCAAAAAATCACTATAATGATTCCTTTAATCATTTTTGTCCCATTAAGTTTAATTGGTTTAGTAATTTCAACTAATGTTAAAACAACTCTTGATCAAACAGCTTTTTACATAAATCGAGTTTATAAAGATCATCACGCAGGAAATGAAGTAAACGCTGAAGCTTATTTTTTAAATAACCAAGATCAACTATTTTTAATTCCTAATGGTAGTGATAATCATAGTTTTGATGAGCAACAAACTAAGTATTTAGAACAAATAATTAAACATACTAGCACTGCATCATTTAATTGACAATTATATAGTTGAATTGCCATTCCTTATCAGTTGATTAACGTTTTTAATTTTAATAATAAAAATATTTTTAGTTCTTTAGAAAGTAATTCAGAAAATAATCTAAACAACTTTGTTTATTATAATGATTTAGACAATTTTGCTTATCAATATAAATTAGAAAAAAATACCAAACAAGCTAAGTATTTAACTGAATCAAATAAACATAGTTATATTGTTCCGGGATTATTAAAATCACATTCAATTTTTTCAGTTGCTAGTCAAGATTTACTAGCTGTATTAGAAAATTATGATCTAGTTTATGCTATTAATGGCGTTGATGATCCAACTAAAGATTTTGAAACCGATCAACAAGACTTTGCAAAAATCAATAACTTAATTGGAAAAATAAAATGAGACTATGTTAAACAAGTTTTAAAAGATCAACAATTTAATAAAATAGCTAATGATTTTGTTAATAAATTTATAAAAAATAATCAACAATTTATACAGCAAAAAAACTTAGATTTAATTCATCAAAATTTAATTAAAACACTTGAAAATGAGTTAAATAACAACGAAAGTCAAATTAATCAATATGTTAATGATAATCTAGTGTTATTTAGCAGAGTTTCGTTAAAAGATAATTTAATTAAATCATTTGAAGAAAAACTAATTTATTATGCAGTTAGTTTAATGAATTATATTTATTTTAATTATCAAAATAATGTGATTTATCAAGCTATGATTAAACATCCTAATAAAGAATTATATGGTAATTACCAATACAAGTTAATGATTAACAATAAAGAATATAAGTTAGGCGGATATAGCGGTTATTCAACTGTAGTACATGAAAAATTAGATAATAATGCTGGCCAAAACCAAGAACAATTAAAAGAACAAATTAAAAAGGATTTAGATTTTATTAAAAATGATGATCTTAAAGCATTGTGAGAAGATTATCAAAAAGCTAATAGTAGACAAGAATGAAATAAAATATCGAATTTATTATTAGATCTAACAAAATTAAAAAATCTTTTAAACATTTTTCAAGGCAATGATAATCAAGCTGCTGGTTTTATTTCAAAAATAGCTGATGACTTAAGACAAAAAGTTGTTGAATTTATTAAAAATCAAATTAAAGATGTTGAAAATCAAATAAATAAGGCAACTATAACTAAGAAAAAATTCTCAGAAAAGTTAGATCAATTAATTAAACAAGCGGATGGAATTAATTTAGATAAATTGACAAATATTTTAAAAAACTGAAATGAATTAGAAAAAAGGCAATCAGATAAATCTAAATTTACAACTAGATATAAAATAAGACCAAGCAAAACTAATTTCTTATTCCAATCATCAGATAATTTATATTCAATAACTAGAGATAAAAAGGTTGTCAATAATTACCTATTATTTGTCATTTGGTTATTGTTGATAGTTATTGAATTTGTAGTAGTATTTAAACTTTACCAAAGAAAGGATTATAAATAGGTATGAATAAAATCTTAGAGATAATTAATTTGACAAAAATATTTGAGCAATCAAATAGAGGTATTAAAGATATTAATATGACTATTTATGATGGTGATTTTCATGCATTTATTGGTGAGAATGGATCTGGTAAAACTACTACAATTAAAACAATTATTGGTGCTTTTTGAGATTATCAAGGTCAAGTGTTAATCAATAATATTGATATTAAAAATCCAAAAGCTAGAGCAATTATTGGTTATGTACCTGAAAGTGCTATATTCCCTAAAGAGCTAACTTCTTATCAGTATTTGATTAATTTTGCTATGTTATGAAATCTTGATATAAAACAAGCTGATTTAAAAATTAAAAACTTTTTAGAAATGTTTAATATTTTAGATTTAATAAATGAAAAACCTGCTAATTTTTCATCAGGTCAAAAGAAAAAGATTTTATTGATTCAAGCATTGTTAAATGATCCTAAATTAATTATTTTAGATGAACCGGCTAGCAATTTAGACCCAACAGCTAGATATGAGTTATTTAATTTTTTACAAAAAATTAATCAAGAGCAGAAAATTACGATTTTAATTTGTTCTCATATACTTTCTGAAATAGATAAATACGTTAATTCAACAACTTTATTAGATCGTGGAAGGGTAGTTTATACAGGCAAAAAACACAAACATTTAGAAGATTTATTTTATGAAAAAGTTATTGCTAAGTAGTTTAATATTACTTACTCCATTGTCTAGTATTAGTTGTAAATTAAATAAAAATCAAGAACTAAGTCTAACTGTTGTTAACAAAAATTTTTATCAATATGCTGTTATTGAAAAATTACTAAATGAACTTTTTAATAATAATCAAATTTTAAAAAACCAATACTTAAATCAACAAGAAAATTATTCAGATCATAAAATCACTAATCTTGAATATCTTTTAACATTATTACCAATTTTTAATCCTAGAGATATAAGAAATAATTTAAGAAGTTTTTATATTATTCATAAAGCAAAAGAAGTTTTAACCCAATTACTAAATCATGATTGGTATTGATTCTTAAAGAATCTTAATCAATTTGAATACAACTTTAACCCTTATAATGATAGATATTTTGGATCTGAATTAGAAAAAATTTTATTTGAATTATTTGCTAGTAAAGATTTTTCAAATCAATTAAAAAAGCAATTTCAAGTTGATTCATTATTGATTAATCTTAAATCAAAAATATTCAGTCAAATAATTGAAGTTAATATCGAAAATAACAATAAGTTACTAAATCAAAATCAATATCAAGATAAAAAGGCTTTATATTTAATTTATGATCAAAATAAAGCTATTAAATTATTAAAATACAAATCAGCTGGAATTGTCAAATATCAAGTGTTTACTGATCTATTTGTTTTTAAAAATATAAATAATTTAAAAGAACAAATAACTGAATTAGAAAATAAAATTTATCAAAATAGAGTAAAAGAGATCAATAAAGCATTTGCAGAAATTCAACCTTCATATCAAAAGATTATTGAAGAATTTAAAGATCAATTTTTAGATGATGAGATAGTAGATGAAATAATTAGTAATCTTAGAAAAAATAAAGAAAATCTTCAAAAGCTAACTAGTGTAATTAATCAGACATTTGATAAATTAAATAAATTAGTTCAAGGCAAAGATACTATAAAAAAAGACGATTTTAATAAATGAAAAAACGAAATATTTATAAGTAAATTATTGCAAGGTGAATATCAAAAACATTTTGATTCATTAAAAGAAAAACTAGATGAGAACCATGATATTTTTGTTAAAAAATGAACAAAAAAAGTTGACGAACTTTTAAACAAGTTACAAGCAAAATTACCTGAATTAGATACAAATCAAAAGTTAGAACTATCTCAAAAATTTAGTGACGAAAAATTTTATAGTTTTTTAGAGTTTAATCAATACAATGGTTTTTTAACAGAAACTATTGATCAAATTAATAAAGTTGAAAATTTAAAAAATATAAAAAGTGACCAAGCAGGAATTAACAAAATACTTGAAAACTACAAAATACTTAGATATAGCTGGAGGTCAATCAAATGAAGTTAAATAAAAAAATAGCTAAAAAAATATCTTTAAGTTTTGTTATATTTATTTTGATTATTCCTGTTGTTGCAATTCTTGGTCAATTCAAATTTAAAAGTCAAACCCCTGAATTAGAAATTCCCACAAATCATAAAGTAAAAATTGATAAACTCTCTGATCAACAACAAATATCAGCTAAATATCTAAATAAATTAGTTGAAACTACTTTTAAAACTAACCAACTAGCTAAAGATAAGTTTTTAAAATCACAAGAACAAACTACATTATTATTTGATCAACTTAAACAAATAAACGATCAAAATAAAGTTAATGAGTTTATAAACAAAAACTGATTATTTGTTTTAAAAAATATTGATAAATTTCAGTTAAAATTCAAAGATTATTGAACTTTAAATGAATATGTTACAAACATTAATCAGGCACATAGTTCAAGCTTTATCAATAAAATAGACCAATTAAAAAGTACTAAACACGATGATATTGATCTAAAGCAAAATCATTTTGATTTTATGCATTTAGGTGAAGAATCTCAACATAACCACGGACCAAACTACTCATTTTACTTACGATTAGATAAACTAGCAATTAGAATTTTAATTAGTAGAGATAAAGATAAAAATGACTTTAAATTTGATAAGTTTATTTATTTTAATAAAGCACAAAATAATAACTTTACTATTTTAATAGCTCAAGTAATTCATCAAATTATCCATCGAGATAATAGAGCAATTCAAACTTTTGAAGATGAAATAGTTTCAAATTATGGATTTGCTACAATTAATGATTTAGTGTTAAGAAAGGATGATAATAATGAAAAATAAAATTAGATACTTATTATCATCTTTGATAATGATATTTACAATTACTAGTGTTGTGAGTTGTAAAACTAATTCAAGCCCAATTGTAATTAATAATATTAAAGACCAAAATAAACATAAGTGAGATGTCTTTTTAAGTCAATCTTATGTAGTGGATTTATTAAATCTAGCATTCCATGACCAAGAACAAAAAACCAAATATATCGCATCACAAAAAAATCTTGATGATAATTATTTTAACGAATTAAGAGAATATTTTACCTACGCAAATAATGTGGTTAGAAGTTATTCGTATGATGGTGATAAACAACCATTTGGATATCAAGAATTTTCTAAAAAACTTGATCAATTATTTCAAGAAAATTGATTATGAGCTTTATTTAATATTGATAAATTTAAATTTGTTTTATATGGTGAATCAGACCAATTTATTAAACAAGTTGAAGAAGCTAATCGTGATTCACAAAAAAGTAGTGTTTTAGTTGGATCATTTATTAAATTAAAAACTAATCTAATAAACCAATATGTAATCTATCAAACAAGTAAAGAAGAGACTTATTTATATTTACTAACTTCAAGTAATAATATTTTTAAAATAAATATTAATAAAACTGATTCAAAAACTAAAGTAGAACTAGAACAATACACTTATGCTTATGAAACTTTTTTAGATAAACCTGATCAAATCAAAAATTTTGATTTTAAAAAATATGCACATGTTGTTTCGCTACACAACTCAAGTAATGCCACACAAAAAAATCTTTTCGACGCTCAATATGGAGGTTTGCCTTTAAGATTAACTGTTGTTGACATTATTAAAAAATAATTATTTACAATCTTAACTAAAGAATATTGTTATCAATATTTAGATTCATTTATTGCTTAATTATATTTAATAAATTTTACATTTTTTTCCTAATACATTATTGAGAGAACGTTAAACAATTTTAGATGATAGTTTAGCTAAAAAGGAGTAAAATTATATCATGGACTACCATATAAAAGAAAGGTTCTATTAAAGCATGTTAAAACAAGCACTTTCAAGGAATTTAACAAAAATAACCTTGATTGTTAACTTATTATGAATATCATTTTTTGTTATTGTTTTTGCAATTTTGGTTGGTACAAGAACAATAGCATGAAATTGATTAACTGGATTAATTTTAGGTCAAATTTCATCAATTTTAGGATTGATAATATTGTTTTATACTAGAGAACTTATGATTAAGTATGAAAATCCTTTTCTATTTTGTTTCATGTTTCTTATTAGAATCGGTTTGTATGTTATTCCATTTTTCTTATCTTTAGTATTATATGATGGAAAAATTTTTAATTATCTATCTATTCTAATTGGTTTAACAACTGTATTTTTACTACCAATAAGTTCTTATTTAGATATTAAGAATAAAAAAAGAAAGGGGGAAGCAATTTAATGTTGATGTCAATAACTGATAATTTCAAAAAATGAGATAGCTTTACTAATTCATTGATCACTATTTTTCTAGTAACTGTTTTTGTTTGTACAATTTCTATTATTTATAACAAGAAAATCAGATCTCATAAAGTAGATGAAAAAATGTCTGGCTTTTTAGTTTTAATAAATATGTTTGTATTAGCAGTTGAAAATATTGTTACTTCAATTCTAGGTAAAAAATATAGAAAAGCTACACCATATGCAATGTATTTATTATCTTATATATTTTTAGGATCAGTAGTTTCTTTACTAGGATTTGAATCTCAAACAACTTCATTTACAGTTACATTTTCTATGGGATTAGTCACTTTTGTAATGATTTATTATTTTGGTTTTAAATATCAAAAAATGGGATTTCTTTATCGTTACATATATCCAATTGAATTATTTTCACAATTTACCCCGTTACTTTCAATATCTTTCCGTTTGTTTGGTAACCTTTTAGGTGGATCGATCATTTTAGGCTTATTGTATGCTTTATTGATAGGTTTTCAATTAAGTTGAGCAACAAAACCTGTTAATAATCATTGAATTTCTTATTACATATGAAACCCATCTGAGTTTCCAGATGCTTGAAAATTACAATATAAATATTTTTGAGCAGGATTGAACATATTCACGACCCCATTAGCTCCAATGTTACATATCTATTTCGATTTATTTGATGGGTTAATTCAATCTATAGTGTTTACTATGTTAACTCTATCTTATTGAGCAGAGCAAATTCGACCTGGTGAAGAGTCTCATAAAGCAAATGAGGCAGTTGAAAATATGTGAATAGAAAATGATTCACAAAATCAAAAACAAATTATTCAATTAAATTAAAAAGGAGAAAAAATCATGTTATATACAGCATTTGTATCAAACGTACTAGCAAATTACATTACTGCATTATCAATCATTTTACCTAATTTATTAGCTTCAGATACTGGTACAGGATTAAAATACCTTGGAGCAGGAGTTTCAATGGTTGGTGTCCTTGGAGCAGGAATTGGTCAAGGAGCAGTTGGTCAAGGTGCGTGTCTTGCTATTGGACGTAACCCTGAAATGTATGGAAAAATCACTTCAACAATGATTATTGCATCTGGTATTGCTGAGTCTGGTGCGATTTATTCATTAGTTATTGCTATTTTATTAATCTTTGTTGCTTAGTTAGATAGAAAGAATAATATTATGGTATTTAGTTTATTTAACGGTGTTTTATTTGCTCAAACCCAAGGTGTACCCGACATTGTTGCAAACCTTTTTCCTAATTTACCTAATTTTATTGCCCATGTATTAGCAACAATTGTTTTGGTTATTGTTTTATCAAAATTAGTTTATAAACCATTTAGACAAGCAATTGACAAACATAGAGAAAAAATTAATGAAGTTTTAAGTGATGCTATTGAAAAACAATCACAAGCAAACATTCAAGTTCAAAAAGCAAATTCTTTACTAGAAAACGCTAAAACAGAATCATTATCAATTATTAAAAGTGCTAAAATGGACGCTGAAGCTCAAAAAAATCAAATCATCGATAATGCAACCACTCAAGCAAGAAACATTCAAAATCAAGCTAAAAATTCTATTGCTCAAGAACGTTTAAAAGCAGAAGATGAAATTAAAAATACAATTGTAAATTTAGCTTTTGTTGCAGCTGAAAAAATCTTAAATCAAGAAATTGATAAAGAGAAAAATAAACAATTAGTTGACGAATTTATTAAAAACTTAGATTAAAAATTATGATATTAAAAGAAAAAGTTATTAACAATTGAGCTGTAGCCTTGTCAAATATTGCAATAGAAGAAAATTTAGTTGATGAATTTATTGAACAAACAGATGTCTTAATTCGTGTTTTAAGAGATAAAGATGATTTTGCGAAGATTTTATATTTTTCAACTAATGAACAAAAAAGTAGATCAATATCTATAATTGATGAAACTTTTTCTACATTTGGGTTTAATATACATCTTATTAACGCTATGAAATTATTAGTTGAAATGCAAGCTTTTATAAACTTTAGAGATATTTTAAAAGTTTTATATCAAAAATTATTAGATTCTAAAAAAATAGTTTCAGGTATTGTTTGATCGATTGAAGAATTAACTAAAAAACAAATAGAAATGATTGAACAAAAAATTTCAAAACAAATTAATAAAAAAATAGATTTAATTAACAAAATTGATGCTTCATTAATAGGTGGGGTTAAAGTTTATGTTGATGGCAAAATATTTGATGGTTCTATTCAAGCAAAATTAGAATCTATGAAATATGAAGCAATAAAAAGGGAATAGGAGGTTAAAAAATGAGTTTTAATATCAAAGAAATCTCTGAAATGATTGAGCGACAAATTAAAAATTATGGTCAAAAAATTGTCGAATCAGAACAAGGAACAGTTGTTACTATTGGTGATGGTGTTGTATTAATTTATGGATTAGATAAAGCATTGATGGGTGAATTATTAATTTTTCCTAATGATGTTTATGGTATGGTTTTAAACTTAGAAGAAGGCGCTGTTGGAGCTGTTATTTTAGGTGATGAAACTTTAGTAAAAGAAGGAGATTTTGTTAAAAGAACTGGTAAGGTTGTCGAAACACCAGTTGGTGATAAAATGATCGGACGTATTGTTAATGCATTAGGTCATCCAATTGATGATCTAGGACCAATTGAAACAACAAAAGCAAGACCGGTTGAAAGAGTTGCAACTGGTGTTATGGCACGTAAATCAGTTTCTCAACCTTTAGAAACAGGAATTTTATCAATTGATTCAGCTATTCCAATTGGTCGTGGTCAACGTGAGTTAATTATCGGTGATCGTCAAACAGGAAAAACTGCAATTGCGGTTGACGCAATTCTTAATCAAAAAGGAAAAAATGTTAAATGTATTTATGTAGCTATTGGTCAAAAAGATTCTACAGTTGTTCAAGTTGTTGAGAAATTTAAAAAATATGGTGCAATGGAATATACTGTTGTAGTTAATGCTGGAGCTAGTGAACCAGCACCTTTACAATATCTAGCACCATATACAGGAGTAACAATAGCTGAAGAGTGAATGGAAAACGGTCAAGATGTATTAATAGTTTATGATGATTTATCTAAACATGCTGTTGCTTATCGTGAAATGTCACTTCTATTAAGAAGACCACCAGGTCGTGAAGCTTATCCTGGAGATGTTTTCTATCTACACTCACGTTTATTAGAACGAGCCGCTAGAGTTAATGAAAAATATGGAGGAGGATCAATTACCGCACTTCCTATTATCGAAACTCAAGCTGGTGATATTTCTGCTTATATTCCAACTAATGTTATTTCAATTACTGATGGTCAAATTTTCTTATCAAGTGAATTATTTAACCAAGGTGTTAGACCAGCTGTTGATATCGGTCCATCGGTTTCTCGTGTTGGATCTTCAGCTCAAATTAAATCAATTAAGCAAGTTTCTGGAACTTTAAAATTAGAATTAGCTCAATACTATGAATTAGAATCATTTGCAAAATTTGGATCTGATTTAGATGAATCTACTAAAGCTAAACTGGATCAAGGTGCAAGAATTATTAAAATGTTAATTCAAAAACAATACAGCCCACTATCTCAAACAGAAGAAGCTATATTATTACTAACTATCAAATCACACTTAATTAAATGACTTCCGCTTGATTTTGTTTCAGAATTTAAAAATGAAGTTTTACGTCATTTCTCTAAAGATAGTTCAGCTAAAAAGCTATATCAAAAACTAGAAAAAGACAAAGTATTTGATGATAAATTACAAGAATCAATTTTAAAAGAAGCAGAAAAAGTTATAGTTAGAATTACTCACACTATTAAAGATTACAAGCCAGAACAATATGGATCACTTGCTGAATATGAAAGTTTAGGAAAATAATTTATGCCAAATTTAAGTGGTTTAAAAGCAGAAATCTCTTCAGTTAAAAATATTGGAAAAATTACTAATGCAATGCAACTTGTAGCAAGTGCTAAATTACGTAAGATTGGTAAAAGAGTAGTTGAAACACATCAATATGTAACAGAAGTTTATACATTATTTAATAATATTATTACAAATTCTGATAAGTCTATTTATTTAAAAGATGATGAAAAATCATTAAAAAAGACATTATGAATTGTTATTAATTCAAACTTAGGATTATGTGGGGGATACAATTCTAATGTTAATAAATTAGTGATGGAAAACATCAAACCTAATGACCAAATATATGCAATAGGTTCAAGAGCTGTTTCTTTTTACAAAGCAAGAAAAGTAAAAATTAAAAAACAAAAAACTGATATTGATATTAATTTTACAAATGAACAAGCTAGATTATTAGGAAATGATATTTTATCATTTTACACAAGCGGTGAATTTGATGATATTAGATTAGTTTATACTAAGTATATTAACAACGTTACTTATGAACCTTCAATATTAAGACTATTTCCTATTATTAAAATCAATGATGATGAAAAACAAAATAATAATTCAAAAGCTAAAATTGTTTTTGAACCAAGTGCAGAAGAAATTTTAGAAACAGCAATTAGTTTATATTTAAACTCTGTTTTATACGGAACAATAGTTGAATCACAAGTTAGCGAACAAGCTTCTAGAAGAAATGCGATGGAAAACGCAACTAATAACGGTAAAGGTTTAGAACAAACTTTAAGTTTAAAATATAACCGTGAAAGACAAGGTGCAATTACACAAGAAATAAGTGAGATCGTTTCTGGTGCTAATGCACAACCAAATTAGGAGGGATAAAATGAAATCAAATAAAAAAACAAAAGAAGAATCAACTGAATTTGTATCAACAGGTAAAATAGTTCAAGTTATGGGTCCTGTTGTTGATGTTAAATTTAGTGAAAATAACATCCCTATGATTTATGATGCTTTAGTGGTTGATAATAACGGCGTAAAACTAGTTTTAGAAGTGGAACAAAGTATTGGTGATGAAATAGTTAGAACAATCGCTATGGGACCAACTGATGGGCTAACTCGTGGATTAGAAGTTAAAAATACAGGAAAACCTATACAAGCTCCAGTTGGTGATGTTGTACTAGGTCGTATGTTTAACGTTTTAGGTGATGCAATTGATGAAAAACCTGATGTTGAAGGTGAAAGATTACCAATTCACCGCGATGCTCCTAATTATGATGAATTGGTTACAACTACTGAAATTTTAGAAACTGGAATTAAAGTTATTGATTTAATGATTCCATTTTCTAAAGGAGGAAAAGTTGGATTATTCGGAGGAGCTGGAGTAGGTAAAACAGTTTTAATTCAAGAGTTAATTAACAACATCGCAAAAGCACATAACGGAGTTTCGGTGTTTGCTGGAGTTGGTGAAAGAACTAGAGAAGGAAACGATCTATACTACGAATTCATTGAAGCTGGAGTTTTAGATAAAACTAGTTTAGTATTCGGACAAATGAACGAACCACCAGGAGCACGTATGCGTGTTGCTTTAACTGGATTAACAATGGCTGAATATTTCAGAGATAAGAAAAATATGGATGTGTTATTATTTATTGACAACATCTTTAGATTTACACAAGCTGGAGCAGAAGTTTCTGCCTTATTAGGACGTATACCTTCAGCTGTAGGATACCAACCAACTTTATCTACTGAAATGGGTTCATTACAAGAACGTATTACTTCAACAAAAAATGGATCAATTACTTCAGTTCAAGCTGTTTATGTTCCTGCTGATGACTTAACTGATCCAGCACCAGCAACTACATTCACTCACTTAGATGCACGTATTGTTTTAGATAGATCTATTGCTAGTTTAGGAATTTATCCTGCAGTTGATCCACTAGCTTCATCATCTCGTATGTTAGATCCAGAAATTGTTGGATTAGATCATTATCAAACTGCTTTAGGTGTTCAAGAAACATTACAAAAATACCGCGATCTACAATCAATTATCGCAATTTTAGGTATGGATGAATTAAGTGAAGAAGATAAATTAGTAGTTCAAAGAGCTAGAAAAATAAGAAACTTCTTATCTCAATCATTCTTTGTTGGTGAAAAATTCACAGGAAGACCTGGAGTATTTGTAAAAGTTTCAGATACTGTTAGATCATTTAAATCTATTTTAGACGGTGAAGTAGACAATATTCCTGAATCATACTTCTTATATGCATCAACAATTGATGATGTTATTATGAAATTTAAAAAAGATAAAAAATAATTTTAATGGAGCAAAATATGAGCATTAAACTTAAAATTATTACACCAAATGGTATTTTTATCGATGGAAAAAAAGTGGATATAATTAACGTTAAAACTATTGATGGAGATATGGGTATATTAGCAAACATGCCACCATTTGTAACCGCTTTAAAAATTAGTGATTTAAATTTTAAAGTAAATTCACAACCAACACATATTCATGTTAGTGGTGGGTTAATGACAGTTAGTCAACAAGAGTGTAAAATAATAACTGAAAATTTATACTTAGTTGATGAGAATGGAATAAGATTAGAAACCCCATCTAAAATAGACTAATTAATAATTAAAAAAGCCAATCTAGTTAGATTGACTTTTTGTTTGTTTAATATTATTAGATTGATGCTTTTTGTAATTCTTTTTAATATTTGCTTTTTTCTTGTAATCTTGTGCAGAATTTGTTGAATGATTTTTATTAAACTCTTCAATCTTATTTCTTATAGGTTTAATAAATGAATACATTTGTTGAGACTTTAAAAATTTAATCAATCTATAATAAGTAATTCTAGTAGGATTGAAATTAATTCTTCCTAGTTTCAGATTAGTTAAAATAGTTGTTATTTTTTTATTTAAAATTAATAAGTCTTTATTTTCTGAAATAGTTTTTTTTAAAGGTTTAGATAAATTGTCAATGTTTTGAATAATTGTTTCAACATTATTATATTTTTCTAATAGCATATATGCTTGTTTATGTCGCATATATTTAATACCTTTAATATTGTCGCTACTATCTCCTAGTAATGCTTTAATATCTGCTACTTGCTTAGGAGAACAAGAAAAATGTTCATAAACTTCCTTTTCAGCAATTATACGAGTAGCATCTTTTTTACTAATATTTGTAATTATATAAGTTTTATCATTTACTAATTGAAATGTATCTTTATCATTAGAAAGAATTCTAACATCATATCCTAATTTATTTGCAATTCTAGCGATAGTTCCCATAACATCATCACCTTCATATGGTTCTTTTTCATATCAAGGTATGTTTGCTGCTGTTAAAAACTCTCTAACTAATTTCATTTGAGGAATTAGATCTGCTGGAGTTTCTTTTCTTTTTGCTTTATAGTTTGGATATAATTGTTTTCTAAAAGATTCTTTATCAATATCAAATGTAACTATAATAGAATGATAGTTATTTGAATTAACAAATTTAAATATATTTGCTGCAAATGTGTAAACAGCATTAATTATAATGCCATCTTTATTTGTTGAAATTTTCTTTCTTTTTAAAGTGCCGTAATAGCCTTTATGTAATAAATGATAACCATCAATTAGTAAAATCGGTTTGGTTTCATTTTTTGTAGTCATTGTTCTAATCAATCCTTACGTATTTAATAATAACACTATAGTTTAAAACAAAAAAGCAAAAGATAAAATATCTGGAATATCAAACAAAATGATACCTTACCAATTATATGTTTTGGATCCAAAACATATAATTGGTAAAGGAGGTTAGAATGTTTACTATTTTAGACAATAAGTCATATGCAGAAATTAAAAAATGTATATTAGATATCTTTGCAAAGGATCCTAAAAGATCATGTTTATCAATAGCAAAGCAATTTAATAAATCTGTTTCTACTATAAAAAGATATAAGAAAGAATATCTTGATTTTATAAATACCGGAAAGGAGATAATACTTTCTCATAAAAATGTAAATAACAAGAATGCGCAAAAATATAGTGATGAAACAATATACAACTTGGGTGAAGTTTATCAAGGAGAAATGAAAATAACAGGAGGAGAGAACAATAACAGTAGTTGTTCATTTTTGACGTTGAAAAATTATCATAGTTGTTTAAAAGAAAAATTTGGTTATAAGATTTCATATTCTAATTTAGATAAAAGATTAATAAAACAGGGTTTTGCTAGTGCATACTGTAAGAGAAA
>NZ_LFYS01000053.1 GCF_001199495.1 Mycoplasma sp. HU2014
TAATATCTGAAAACATAGTTCTTAAAGAAGCTATAACATATAATTTTCTAGCATCTTCAAAATCATAAAAATTTAAAAGTTCTCTAAAGATATGATTGTTTAATTTTTCATTTAGTGCAAATAAACCATATGATTTAACGTCTACTTCATATGTTTGTTTTTCAATACTTTGATAAACACCATTGATAATCTTTCCAATAACTCCTTTTTCAACAGGAATAATCTTTCCATTTTTTCTTATTGATGTTCTTTGTATAACATTATAAATACCTTCTTTTGTGGTTGCTTTTACTCTGGTACTAGATGGTCTTGGAATTTCTAATATGTCTTTAGGAATGGCCATTTTATATCTCCTTTTTTATGTGTTAAACACTATACATATATATTTATTTTACCACCTATTTTTAGTTTTTTAAGCTTTTTTTAAATAAAATTGGAACAAAAAATAGAGCTTTTTTAGCTCTAGATTTAAGAAAATTTAATTTTTTAGATATTTTAATGTATTTAATGGACGAAAATAAGAATTTTTTAGTAAATTATTAAAATTATATAGTGTCCAAAATTGGGAATTTTTTAATACTTTTATAAAAAAGATCTTAACTTTCCTATTCATGGCGTTTATAGATGCTTAGACTACATTGATAAGCACTCAGATGAACTTCAAAAACATTTAAATAAGGTTATTTCATCAAAAATAGGAAGAAATGCAGTTGAAACATTCTTCGATTCAACAAATTTTTATTTTGAAAAAGACTTTGAAGATGCAGATGTTTATGAAGAAGTTTTTCCACTTGAAACTAATAAAAAAATCATAAATGAGCAACAAATAATTTCAATTAAAGACGGTAATGCAGAAAAACAATACAAAAAAATTACAGGTTTATTAAAACGCGGAGTTAGTAAAGAACATGTTGTTGATCCAATTGTTCAATTGGGACTTATGATGGATTCTAACGGAATTCCAATAAGCTATAAGATTTTTCCAGGAAATACTTCAGATTCAAGAACTCTTTTACCTGTTTTAAATGAAGTAAAAAGTAACTATAACTTAGAACGAACTGTAATAGTTGCTGATAAAGGAATAAACTGTCAAGAAAACATAAAATCTATTGTTAAAAATGGTGATGGATACTTATTTTCACAAATTCTAAAAGGTAAAAAAGGTAAAAAATACCAAGGAAAAATGTTTGACGAATCATTGTATAAAACAGTTTCTTCAGACTATAAATACCAAGAATTTATCGAACCAGTTACTTATCTTGATGAAAATAACAAAAAAGTTACAGTTAAACAAAAGGTTTTAATTTGATGAGATGGAAAAAGAGCAAGAAGAGATATTAGAAAAATTAATGAAAAAGTGCTAAAAGCACAAAACGCAATTAAATATGGGGTTGCAAATCTTACACATAGCTACACAAAATATATAGAAACGCAAAATTATTCATCAATAACAGGTGAAATAGCTGATAAAAAACAACTTATAATTGATGTAGAAAAAATAGAAAAAGATTTAAAATTTGCAGGTTATTCTTGTATTGTAACTTCAGAACTTGAATATGATCACAAAAAAAATCCGTGATTTATACCACGGATTAGCAAAAATAGAAGATGCTTTTAGAATAACAAAAAATGATCTAGCGACAAGGCCGATGTTTGTTAGAACCAAAGAACACATAAATGCTCACATTTTAATATGTTATGTTTCTCTGGTTATACTTAGAATAATTTTTCATAAATTAAATGGAAAACTTAGCGTAGAAAGAATTATTGAAGCACTTAATATGTGCTCTTGTAGCAATATAAGTGGTGGAATTGTTTATGTTTTCAAAAACGATGAAAAACAATGTTTTGAAATAAAACAAGATCAAAACGGAAAGGATTATTCAACTACAAAAATAATTAATGATAGTTCACAAACTGTTGAAGATTTTAAACTTTTATCAAAACTATTTGAAAAAACAAGCACAATAAAATCACTAATGACAGATGTTGAATTTGATAAAATTTTGAACTCTATAAGATTTAAATAACAATTAAAAAGTTGTTGCACTTTTTAATTTAGCACAACAACTGTAAAACTCGGGTTCGCCCAAAAATAAATTTAAAATAAAGGTATTAAGAAATAAAACCTATGAAGGAGGGGTAATTACATATAAAGAATTGAAAAAATTTATCTCATATAAACCAGAAGGAGAAGAAAAATATAAAAACCCACGGCAGTGTGCCTATTCAGAATAATCGACTATATATGGAAAGAAAATTTTCAAAATGTTGAAAATTTAAAAAATAAAATAAAAAATGTTGAAAAAATATCTACAAGTAAATTGTTAGCTAATATAGATTGAGAAAATTGTGGAGATAATAAACTTAAAATATTTTTTAATAAAATAATTAATGAACTTGAAGATTTTAAAATATTAGAATTAATGATAAAAAGCGGAATGATTAATAAAAAACAATATGATTTCATAAAATTTTTATAGCTATAAATGGAAATTAAGTAGAAAATATAAACTTAAATAGATAAAACACTACCTTATGAATTATATGATAATCATAAAAATGCCGATTTTTCCTTAATATTATTTATTTGTAATTCTATATTGTTTTAAATGTCGTTTTCAATTTCAACAGTTACTCTAGCTTTTTTATCTAATATAGCTTTTGGAATTGGTGATTCATTTGAAATTAAATTTGAAAAAGGATCAGCTTCAATAGCTCCAACTATTTTGATTTCTCTTGCTTTTTATAATCTATGATTTTGATACTTTTTATAATCTATGATTTTGATTTCGTGGGTTTTTAAACAAAATGAACCTTTAAATTTTTAAGTTATAATAATCTTATCAAAGGAAATTAGAAAATTAAACTAATCCAATAAGCCTAATTTTTCTTTGAGTTCGAATGATATGCGATAACATTCATTCTTAACACCTGAGACAAGTCCTGATAGTTCATCGACTACTTCACTGGGCAATCCACTTGGGTGTTTTTTAATGCTGTTAAGAGTCTTATCTAATACAGTATGAATCCATCTCGTTTTATTTATTGTTCCTAGGGTTTTTAAATCATGTTTTCTTTCTTCATCTAATTGTTTTCTTTTTGCTATATCAGCTATTCCTCAATCATGAGATCCTTTTTCTAATATTTCAGCTTTAAAACGCATAGTTTCTGTTCTAAAGTAGAACTTCTCATCTGCACCTATAACAAATTCAATACTTTCTTTTTTGTTGAACTTATATCTCTTCCCATTTTCATCAAATGCAGCATAATAATTTTTTTGATATTCAACCACTCCATTCATAATTTTTCTTTTAATAGGTATGTCAAAGAAGGATTCAACCG
>NZ_LFYS01000054.1 GCF_001199495.1 Mycoplasma sp. HU2014
CGCTAATCGGATTTTTAATTCTTTGATAAATTAATTGCATAATAACATCTTTTAGTGTTGTTGATCTTGTAGTTGAACAATTATCAAAAATATCGAAATAATCAAAGAGTTTTTCAATAATCTCGTAACCTTTATATCTTTCTATAACCTCTTTTTTCAATGATTTTTTCTCTTTGAAAATTTCATCTAATTTTGTTTTAGCTTGTTCTTTTGTTCAAGATAGTGGGAAGTTTGCAATAACTGCTTTAATCACAGTTAGTGGATCATCGTGATATTCTTTCAATTCATGTAAATAACCATAACCGAATCTGAATTCAAACCCCTTGTTATCTCTTCTCGGCACCCCAATTGATAAATATTCACCCTTCTTAACTCTTGCTATTGATGTTCTTCATTGTCTTTTTGTATCTTTTCTTGACTTTTTCATATTTCTATTATATCATATTTAAGCATAAAAGTATAGATATTTATATTTTTTTATAAAAAATATAGCTACTAAAAACATGCTGTTTTTGTAACTAAGTGGGAAACGTAGGATAATAAGACGAAAAACAAGAAATAAAAAACTTTCTCAGCGAGAAAGTTTTTATTTTAATCTTTTAGTTCTATCTTTTTGAATTTTCAGGATTCATTAATATCAGTACTATTTGAAACTTCTATATTATATTTTTTATTACCATAAGATAGTTCATATTTTATTGTCACTATTTCAGAAGGATTATTTATGTCTCCTTCAATACCTAAAAAATTAGTTTTTCATTTATTTTGATCAAGTGAACCTGATAAGTTGTCTTTTTCATATTTAGCAATTGATTCATTTGTAAATCAATTAACTAAATCAAGATATGAATTAATTAAAGCTTTAGTTGTTTTTCTAGTAGTGTTTGTGTCTAAGTCTTGTTTTGGATCGCGATGTCCAAATAATCAAGATAATGCTTCTAGAATTGATTTTTCAACAAATTTATTTGGATGATTAGGATTAAATCCTAACATTATAGTTCCAGCTAAAGCATATTTTTTATTCTCTACTGATTTTTTAATTTGATCTATGTCTTGAGGTGAGAATACATTATTATCTTTAATTTCTAATGAAACATTATCAGAGTTGTTTTCAGTTAAACCTAGTAAAGTAATAATGGTAGAAATTGAATTATTAGTTTTAAATGATTGACCATTTTGTTCTTTATTTTTAAAAGTTAAAGTTATATTTGAATTAAATATTCTATCAACTAAAGCTTTAATGTTTAATAAATTAAGAATGTATTTTATTTCTTTATCGTCAACTTTAAAATAATTGCATATATCATCTATTATTTCATGAATTGTTTTATCTCTTAATGCGTATAAGAATTGAAGTCCATCAATACCTTTATCTTTATTTATTTTTTTAGCTACAAAATCAATGATTTTATCTAGTTTTACATTTAATACGGTTTTTATATTTAATAGATTTTCTGCTATTTCATCAGGTATGAAATCAACACCTTTTATTTCGTTTATTAATGCAAAAACATCATTAAAGAAGTTTTCTCCTTTATATAATGCAACATATGGGTTTTTTACAAATTCTTCTCATCCTTGACCAAGTAAAAATGCACTTATTTTATCAGCATTTTGCAGTTTACCTGATATCCCTGCTACGAAAATAGCTATCTTTACCAATTCATTTATCTTTGCATAACTCTTTTTAAATTCTTGAGTTTTTGCTTGGTCTACTAAATCTTTTTGAAAAGCAGGAATAAGTCCTTCAAAAACTTCGTTTTGAATTAGAAATTGCACAATAGGCAGAATAGGTTTTAATACTTCTGGTAATTCAACTTTAGCTAATATATTAATCTCATTAACTCTTTGATAAAAATTCGAAAATATAGGTGCTTGTTTTATATTGTTTTCATCAGGTGATCCAAATAATAAAACTAGAACTTTTTGAAGATTATAACCATTTTCATCTGTTGTTAATCTACTTCTCATAAAGTTTAAGATTGATTTTATGTTAATAGAATTAATGTTTTGTTTTATTTTATCAATATCTTTATTAAATTCTTTGTAAACGTCTTCTATTTTTAGATCTAATATATTTTTTAAAAATTCTGAATTACTTATTGTTGTACTAAAAATTTTTGTAGGAGAAAAACTATTGTAATTTTCAGGTGTTATTTGTTCTTCTTTAGATTCTATTGCTTTTTGATAAACAGCAACTGCTTTTAATAAATCAATACCTTTTTTAGCAACATTCATTCAATCTATAGATTGTTCTTTTCCTGCTTCAGGTTTGATGATGATTGAATCTCAAAACACTTTTGAAGCATTAGATAAAATATCAGTTATTTTTGTACAATTTTTTACATCATTTAATCAAGCAGGATTATCTGTAGCGTGTTTTAACAAATCATAAACAATATACAACGTATTAGATTTATTATTTTCTTTTGTTCGATCAGTAAATTTATTTAATGTGTTAATTAAATCTGAAAAAAATGTTTTTCCATCTTTTTTAGTAAAGACTGTTGATTCTAATAAACCATTTTTATCTGCTAAAACATTACCAATTATTGAACCTTGTTGTTGAGCGGTCATGTCATCAGAAGCAATAGCTAAACCACCTGAAATTAATGTTAATGTTGAAATTAAACTATTAGCTGTAGTTTTTGTTTTATTATCATTTCAATTAAACTTTGGAGTTTTTGGAGTATTTATCTTTGGCATTATATTTTTCAAAGTTTCAGTTCATCTTTTATTAGATAAATCACCGAACATAGATTTAAATTGATTTTCATATGTTAATTTATCATCTTTTCTTTTATTCTTATCTAATACAAATTTATTCATTAAATTTAATGATTGACCTTTGAATAGATTTTTAATTTCAGTTTGAGCAAATGTTTGAAGTGAATAATCAGTACTAATATTTCCAAAACTTTTATCATCACTATCTGATGAAGATAAAATTGCAGATTGAGCAGCTATTGATGAAATGTCCATATACATTTTCATTTGATTTGTTACATCATATGTAAAGTTTCTTGTATATGTACATGATATCGTACTTATTGAAGATATTAAAAGACTTGTTGTAGTTAAAACCGATATCAGTTTTTTCATTACTGCTCACCCCAAATATTAGTAAAATTATTTTAAAATCTATTTCATATTATAACATATAAATAATTGTTAAATATCTGGAATATAAGCTATCGAATAATATTCATAATAGTTCACACATTATCAAAATTTAATTGAAACTATATTGTATATATTTTGCTTTTAAAATGTTATTATTGTAAGGTATAACTTCTAAAAAGGGGGTTGAGAAAAGATGAATAAAAATATTTCTAATTTTTTCTTACTTTTAAAGCAGGGTGTTAAAGGTGTATTTAAATTTAGAATACAATTTATTATCATTTTACTGCTTTCTTTTTTAGCGTCTTTTATTTTATCAACTTCAATCACTTTAAGTTCTGGTATAAATCACACATATAATAATATAGTTAATAACGTTAAAAAATTTGATTATGTAAGCTCTAATCAAATAGGTATTGATTCTCAAGATGCAACTGATGCAACTGATAGATCAGTTTTTCCTTTATTAGATTTAGTATCAGATAATTCATATTACAATAAAAAAAATAATGATAAAAATACTTCATTTTTAAATTTTGTTTTAAATAAACAAGCTTTACAAAATACTAAAAATGAAAAGACTTTAATAACTGAAATGTTCGCTGATAAAGTATTTGCAAGTTTTTTTCAAGATATAACTCAAGTTGATACAGATAAGTTACCATCAGCTTGAAGTTGACAATTAACTTTTTATGCTACTCAATTCTCTTTTAATAAATATAATGAATTAATAAATAATATTCAAAATGTTGATTATTTAAAAGATACAGTTATTGGTAAATACATTTTAAATGCAGTAGATAAAGACAAATTTAATGAAACTGTTAGAAAAATTAAACAAATTGAAATTAAAGGATTTGATAAAAATTGATCTACTTCAGAACAAGGTCAAAAAAAGGTTATAGAACTGTTTAAAACTTTTTCAGATGAAGAAAAAGAATTTTTTTCTTATGTTTACACAGCTGTTCATACTCTTATTGAACATATAACTTGAAGAATATATTTAGATATTTTTAAACCTCTTGTTCAAAATTTTGAAGAAAAAAATGAAAAATTAGAACATAAAGGAAACGATTTTTATAATTTTTTAGTTGGAAGAGATATCAAAGAAATTGATGATAATTTTAAAACTGATGATCATTTCAATGGTACAACTGAAGGATTTAGTTGAATTATTAATAAAACTGAAACAAATAAACCTTATCTAAATAATTTTGAAATAGATAAAACAGTTGTAGAAGAAAACAAATATACAATTATCACAAAAGATTCTGAAGATTTTAATGCAAAAATTATAAAACTAGGTATGAGAGGAATGACTAATGTAGTTATTGCTGATACTGTAAAAGATCAATCAAATAGTAAAACAGTTGTAACTAATATTGAACCTAAAATTAATGAAATCTCATTATTTAAATTAATTACTGATAATGGTCAAGCAAAATCACTAACTAAAAAAGTTGATATTTATCATCAAACTAGACCTATTTTTAGTGGTGCTTTGTTAGATTCAATTGATAATCACGTTTCAAAACCTAATAGTATTATTCGTGATAATATTGATTTTATTCATGATTGTTGACTAGCTCATTTAAGATATACTGCTTTAGCTAGTGGATATGATATTAGTTTTAGAAGAGAAATTTTTACTTATGACTATATTTCAAACACTAGAGTTAGGATGGTATTTTTAGATAATAATAGAACTGAGACAAATACAACAAATCTAACTATTTTGAATAAAAATGCTGGAGCTAGAATGCCACGTTATGGTGAAGTTTTAATTTCAGAACAATACGCATTAGAACACAATTATAAAATTGGTGATCAAATTAAAGTTGAATCATCTAACTTAACAATTACTGGATATGCTACTGATGCTTATTCATTTTTCCCTTCAACTGATCCAGATTTTCCTATTCCTCAGTCTAAATTAGGAGCAGTTATTTATGCAGGATCACAAACAATTAGAAATATATTAAGTAGAACATCTGAAACAAAATCCAACAAAACTTCAAAAGGTTATGAGATGAGTTTTTTAAGAAGAAATAAAAATTTTAATATTCGAAATTCAAAAAACTTATTTAACGCATTTCAAATGAATGATGTTGCTAGAATTTATGATTCTGTAGTTGCACAAAAAAGTAATGGACAAACAGAATTCAACACTTGATTGAGTTTGACTGATTTTAATAGTTCAAATTTAAGATTTAACTGAACAATTGAACCTAAAGTTATTCGCACTTATCAAATAATCACTTTAGTTTCAGCGATTATAGTTTCAATAATCACAGTTATTGCTTTAATAATATGTATTAGAAAAACTATTCATTTCAATGCAAAACAAATTGGTATTTTAAAAGCATTAGGAACAGAACCATTAATGATATCTGTAACTTATTTATCTTATTCATTAATTATTGTTTCAACAGTTGTTCCTTTAGGATGAGTTTTAGGTTTAGTTACTCAATCTGGATTTATTCACCTATTTATTAATTACTTTAGTCTTCCATTATATCAATTTACTATTGAACCGATTTCGTTAATAGTTTCATTACTTATTTTCGGATTTATTGGTGGAGCAGTTTCACTTTTAACTTCTTATTTAATTACAAAACAAAGTGTTATAGATATTTTAAAAGTAACTCAAAAATGATCTTCATCTAAATTAATTAATCGTTTGAAAAACTCATGATTTAAAAAAGCTAAATTCTCAACTAAATTCAGTCTAACTTTAGCAAGTTCAGGTAAGAAAAACATTATTTTACTATCTACAGTTGTTGGAGTTTCAACTTTTGTTATTTCAACAGGACTAGCTATTCCTTCAATTGCTTTTACTACTAAAAAAGCATATTACAATAGCATTAAATATGCTAATGAGTACAAGTTTTTAGATGATGTTACCAACTCGCCCTTAACTAAAAAATCTATTGCTTATTGACATGGTCAAGATCAATTGGATGAAGATATAAAAAGTATTAAAATTGGTCCTGATGTTTTAGATTATTATTCAGATCCATCATTTTATGCATCTAGTTCATATGATGTTACACCTTTTTCTAAATATGTTTACTCAGGTGAAAACAAGCTTAATTGAACCTTATTAAGACTACTTAGAACTGATATTGATAAATTTAAAGATAACAAATCAACAATTAAAACAAATAAGTCGACAACAAACAATGAAATTAAAAAAGACGAATCTAAACCTGTAACAGATTCAACTGGACTTGATTTAATCTTTACTGAATTTTTTGGTAATAATTTATATAATGTTGTAGGTTCTCAATTTTCTGTTGGAGTTATTGATCAAATATTAGGAGTAATTTTAAATTCTAAATATAACTTATATTCAGATCAGAAAACTTCGAAAGCTTGAGATGATTTAAATAAATCTCTTACTTTTAAAAATACTACAGATAATATAACTATTATGGCTTCTCAAGTTATTACATCTTTATTAGGACGACAAGGTGGATCAAGTAATGGAGATTGAAAAGACAGACTTTTAGATGCAATTAAATTAGGATTACCACCTTATGTAAATTCATTCTTACAAAAAAGTCTTTCAAGAAAAGAACAATTTGCAATTGGATATAACATTGATAAAATTATTCCTAAAAAAGAAACACCTTCAACTGTAGTTGATACTAATGCTACATTTAATGATAAAGATATAGATATTTCTTTCACTGGAATTTCTGATAATCAAACTGCATTTGAATTTAAAAAAGAAGCTAATAAAAAATTATTTGTTGATTATCAAACTTTATTACAAATTCAAAAAGCATTTTTAGGAATTAAAACTGAAGATATAGTTGATTCAAAAACTAATTTTAAATATTATGATAAACAAACTAATACTTTAAATATTCCAATTATTCCAAATAAACAAGCTGCTGCTTTTTATGGATTATCTAAGAAAAAAAGTATTGAAAATATCTCAACATCAAATCAACATTTCTTTATAAAAACTAATAAAGAGCAAGGATATATTCGAATTCCAAAATATGCATGAATTTATGATGATAGTAATTTCATTAATTCTGATTATTATAAAAATAATTTACAAAAAGATTACGGTTCAAAAATTCAAAATCGTAGAATTGGAAGAGAAGGGGTTACTTCTCAAGATGATGCTAGATGATTAGATCCTTATAATTTAGATAACAATAAAATTACTTTTAAAATCCAATATGATAATGATTTAAAAGATAATACAAGTGAAGTTATAAAAGATCAAAAACTAAAAGAAGATTCTTATATGTTTGATGATTTTATTTATAATGCTACATTTAATGGTATTGAATCATCTTATATAAGACCTTATTATGAATATAAAAATATTCAATTATATATTCCTCAATCATTTATTAATGTTGATGATATTATTAATGCAAATAATAGTTCTAAAAAAGATTCAAACATATCTGATGAAGAAAAATGATATAGAAAAGATATACCAGCAAAAAATGTTCCTGAAAGTGTAAAAAATGCTTGATCTATTAAAAATGATAATGAAAAATTCTTAATGATTAGACCTTATGATTTAAGATATACTTTCACTAGTGATAAAGTAGTTAAAACAGGAGCGGATAACTTCTTATCAAAACCTTTAAACTGAATTACAAAATCAACAAGTTCAGCTAACAGAAGTGGAATAGATGTTGCTATTATGCAAAAAAATACTAAAGTTAAATACCAAAACAGTGATTTAAAAATTAAAGCAACACCAGTTGATGTACTTGATTCATATAATGGTAAATTAACTCTTGTAGATCAAGGTTTAGCTAATTTAGTAATGAATTATTCATTAGGTAAAAAAATAGGAATTAAAGACAACTTATTTAATAAAAAAGATGGTGTCATAAAAGCAGGAAAAAAAGACGAAAACGATATAATTTCATCTTTTGATAGATTTGAATTTAATCAAATTTCAAAATTCTCAAATTCTAGTGATAAGTTCTTTGAAGCTATGAAATTTGTTGATGGAGATATTTTTAAAGAATCACAAATGATGTGACATAATTCAAAATACTCAAACATTGCATCTGAACCTTTAGAATTAACTAGTGGTATAAGCTTTGTTCCACCAATTTGATATAATGGATCTTATTTAATTGGTACAGGTTCAGCTGCACCAAGTCAATCATTTGATATTGGATCTATGGTTAAAAATCAAACATTATTAGAAACTTCAAAACAGCTTATCGATCAAGTTACATTTATTGCTATTTCAATAGGTATGTTATTAATTATTACAGTTATTGTAACTTCAGCATTACTTGTTATGTTAATTGGAGATATTTATGTTTCTCAATATCAACAGTTTATGACTCTAATGAAGGCTTTAGGATATTCAACATTTTCAATTAATAAGTATGCTTTCGGAACAGTATCAATATTAAGTTTATTAGTTTGAATAGGTTCAACAATTCTGACTTGATCAATAATATCAATAGTAATTACGATTATTACAAGACTTGGATTTGCGATTCCATATGGATTTGCATTATGAACTTTATTTACAAGTATAGCAATTGTGGGAATTTCATTTGTAGGATCTCTTCTAGTTTCATCAAATAAAATTAGAAAGAAAAAACCTGCGTCATTATTAAAAGAAACAACAGACTAAGAGAGTAAAAGTTGAACAATTTTGTTTAGCTTTTTTTATTATAATTAGAATAAATAGAAAAGAGATTAGAATATGAAAAAAATTATTATGTATTTAAATCCTGGTTTTGAAGAAACAGAAGCAGTTAGTGTTTGTGATATTTTAAAACGTGCTGATATTGTAGTTGATATAGTTTCAACAACTAATGATTTAGAAGTAACTGGAGCTCATAGTATTACAATTAAAGCTGATAAATTATGAAAAGATATTAATATTAATGATTATGATGGAATGTTTTTACCTGGTGGAAGTGGAGTTATGAGTTTAGTTGGAAATCAGCGTATGATTGATCAAATTTTACATTTCAATAGTCAAAATAAATTAATTGCTTCAATTTGTGCAGCTCCTCAAATTATTGGTCAAACAAAATTATTAGATAATAAAAATGTTAGTTACTTTCCAGGATGTAATCAATTTTTAGAAAATAGTAATTATGTAAAAAAAGCATTTGCAACTGAAAATAATATTATTACAGGTGCAAGTATGGGTTCTGCTATTTTATTTGGATTAGAACTAGTTAGATATCTAAAAGGTGAACAAATAAGTAAACAATTAGAAAATAATTTAGTAATTTTAGGTAAATAATTTTAAAACACTTCTAATACATTATTAGAGGTGATTTTTATTAAACTTGTAAAACAAACACAAAATAATGACTGTTCATTAGCATGTCTAGCTATGGTTATTAATTATTGTTATAATCAAAATTATGATGTAGATCGTCTTAAAGTTGAAAACAATTATAATGATGAATCTTTAAGTTTTTTTGATATTAATAATTTAAGTGAAAAATATTTTTTAAAATCAACAGCACTAGAAATAGAACAAGATCTAGAACAAGTCAATCAACAAATTTATCTAGCTCAAGTTGTTAATCAAACTGGGTTAATGCATTTTGTTGTTGTTGAAAAACAAAAAGATTTTTTAATAGTTTATGATCCAAGTAAAACTAAAAAAGAAAAGTTTACTTATAATGATTTTTATAAAATTTTTACAGGCTATATTCTAATTTTTCAATCTAATAAAAGACAATTTCTAGCAAATTATAATCATATTAAATCTATTTTTTATAACTTTAATTTAACTTGTATTGCTTATATTTTAATTAATCTATTTTCAGTATTATTAGTTGTTTTAGAAATGAGATTTTTATATATTTATTCATCATCATTTTTTAATAAACAAAATCCAATTTCTATTTACTTATACTTTTTGTTTATATTTTTAATTAACATAATTATTAGTGAAATTTCAAAAATACTTTTAAACAATTTATATAAGAAAAATAAAATTAAAAAAACCAAACTATTTTATAATTATCTAATTGAAAATAATACTAAATTAGATTTAGTTAATAGTTATAGTGAAATTAAATTTTTATCTAGTTTTGAAACACTTAATTTTTTAAGTTTAATTTCAAGTTTTATAAGTTCAATTGTAATTTTATTTGCTGTTTATTATGTTAATAAAAGTATATTTTTAGTACTATTAGTTTTTGATTTAATATGATTAACAATAAGTTTTATTTATAAAACAATTAATGAAAATAAATCAATAGAAAATAAAGAAGCCAATTTCGTATCTAGTTTATTTAATAAAAATAGCTTATTTGATAAAGAAAATATTTATAAAACAATTAACAGTTTAGATCAAACTAAATTAGATATTTTAAATTTGTGATTTTCTATAGTTGAAAAGATAAGTTTATTAGTTATTTATTTTGTTAGTTGAAAATTATTAAAGTTTAATTATTTAGAATTTAGTTTACTGATTATTGTGATTTTATTTAAATCAATTCATAGCAATGATCTAAAAAAAGTTATTTATTTTGTAGAAAATTATTCTAAATATAAACAAATAGCAATTAAGTTTAAAAATTATGAAAGTCAAATTGAGTATCAAGAATTTGAAGATATTAATAGTTTTGAATTAAGAGATTTATCTAATAATAAAAGCTTTGTTTTTAACAATAAAATTAACGTTATTTCAAATGAATATAAATTAAATTTACTAACCAAAGATATTAATCAAATTGCTCATATTTTAGTTTCAATAAATGATATAAATATTAAAAATATTTCAAAACTTTCTCTTAAAAAGCATATTAAAAATTTAGATGATATTAATATTAATTATTCAACAATTTTTCAAAATATTATTGTTGGTCAAAATACAGAAAACATTTTTGAAAACGAGATTATTAAAAATCTTTTAACAAAATACAACATAAATCTAATCAAAATAATAAACAGTTATGATCTAAATAAAAAAGAATATGAAATTATTAAGTTATTAAGAATTTTTTATTTAAATAGTCAGTATGTTTTATTAGATGATGATTTTGAAATTATAGAAGAACAAGATATTGAAAATGTTTTAAAATTATTTGAAAATTACAATTCTAATACAAGAATGATTACAACTTTTAACTATACTCAAGTATAATTAAGTCATTAAAGGAAGTTGTTTTATGTTAGAGATTAATTATTTTAATAATACAGAAGTTGATATGAAAAACTGAGAGAATTTTGGTTTAAAACTATTAACAAAAGCTTATGATTTTCTTAAATTTGATTATGATGTTGAATTATCTATTACTTTTGTTGATGATGATCAATCTCAACAAATAAATAAACAATATAGAAATCATTCTTATATTGCTGATGTTACTAGTTTTCCTGTTGAAATGACAGATCAAGAAATAAAAACACTAGGTTTTAGAGAATTAGGAGATATTTTTATTAATTTAACTGAAGCTGAAAGAAAAAGTGTTAAATACAATCACACTATTGATCAAGAAATGGGATTTTTATTTGTTCATAGTTTTTTACACCTACTAGGTTATGATCACGAACAAGAAGATGAAGAAGCTGTTATGTTTGATCTACAGGATAAAATTTTAAAACTATCAAATCTAGAATATGAAATTAAATTTACAGAAGATGATTATTTAGAAGTGGAGAATGAACATGATTAATTTTAAATCAGGATTTGTTTCAATTATTGGAAGACCAAATGTTGGAAAATCTACTTTATTAAATAGAATAATGAAACAAAAGATCTCAATTGTCACAAATAAAGCTCAAACAACAAGAAATAACATTAAAGGAATTTATACAAAACCAAATCAATATCAAATTGTTTTTATTGATACTCCTGGAGTTCATACTAGTAAAAGACAATTAGATAGATTTATGAATTCTAGTGCTTTAAAAAGCACAAAAGATGTTGATGTATTATTATTTTTAGCTCCTGCTGATGAAGTGATTGGTAAAAATGATATGTTTTTATTAAAACAAATTCAAAATCTTGAAACTAATAAAATTTTAGTTATCACTAAAGCTGATAGTGTTACAAAAGAACAACTTATTCAAAAAGCTAATGAGTGAAATACCTATCAAAATCAATTTGATGAAATTATCATTACAAGTAGTTTAGAAAATATTAATATTGATAAATTATTAGATTTAATTGTTAAATATCTACCAGAAACTAATTTCCAATTTTATGATGATGATACTATTACTGATCAACCAGAACGTTTTACAATAAGAGAAATTATAAGAGAAAGCATCTTATTAAAAACTGGTCAAGAAGTTCCACATAGTGTTGCAATTTTAATTGATCAATTAGAAAAGAATGAAGATGAAATTAATATAGTTGCAACAATTGTAGTCGAAAGACAATCTCAAAAAGGAATTATTATTGGTAAACAAGGTTCAAAAATTTCTGACATTAGATATAAATCAAAAAAACAATTACAAGAAATTTTTGAAAAACCAGTTAATTTAGAACTGTTTGTTAAAGTTCAAGAAAACTGAAGAAACTCTGCAAGTTTAATTAAAAAAATGGGTTATGACAAGGATAAATACTAATGAGTGAAAAAAACATTCAAGCTATTGTTTTAGATAGTTTTGATTTTCAAGATTTTGATAAAATAGTTACTGTTTATTCTAATTTGTATGGAAAATTAAGTTTTATTACTCTTGGTGTTAATAAAAGTGTAAGCAAAAACAAATATTCTATTAATTATTTATCTTTATCTGAATTTGAAATTTTTAAATCAAGAAATAAATTCAATTTATCTAAGTTAAAAAAAGGTACACTAATAGATTCGCACTTAAATATAACTAAAGATTATAATTTATATTTATATGCAAATTTAATAACTTCATTAGTAAATACATTAGATAATAATGTTAAGAATTTTAAACTATTTAATATGTTAAAAACATCTATTGATATTATTAATACAAATCCAAGTCAAGCTTTTAAAATAACAGTATTGTTTATGTTTTATTTTCTAAATTTTATTGGATATAAACTAGATTTATCTAATTGTGGATTTTGTAATTTAAAAGATAATATGGTTGGTATTAATTTTAATAATTACTGTATGGTTTGTCGATATTGTTATTATAATGATTCTATTTTTATTAATAATGATTTAGCTAGTTATTTGAGATTTGTTTCAACTAATAGTTTTAATCAATCAATAGAAAGAAAAGTTGGAGAAAATCATTTAATGATATTAGCAAAGTTTTTATTAAATTATTATAAAGATCAAGTTGGTATATTTACAAATAGTATGTATGAATTAAATAAGTACAAAGAATTTGATGATTTTGTATTTACTAATCAAATATTAGCTTCTCAATTTTAAAATAACTAGTTAGACAATTTTAATAGATCTTGTGTGTAATATAATGAAATAGTAAACTTGCTTTAAAAGGAGAAATTATGAAAATATTTGAATTACTTAAAAAACTATTTTTAAAAGAAAATAATCAAGTTAAAAAAGATGATAAATCAACTCAAGTTGCTATACCAATTAAAACAAATGATAATAGCAATAATGATAATATAGATATTTCAATAAACTCTGAATATATTAATAAAAGAGCTAAATTGGATTCTGAAAAAGAGTTTAAATTAAAAGTTATTGAAAATAAACAAAAAGTTTTAGCTAAATTAATTGAAATAAAAAATGAATATAAAAAATGCAATAAATGCCAAGATATTTATCAAGAAAATATTAAAAATATGAAAGTTAATCTATCAAAATTAAACAATTATATTGATGATAATTTTGGTTATTTAAATGAGTATGAAGATTATAAAAAATATATGTTTGCTGATAATAGTAAAATTTATTCTTCTAGTGATGATACTGCAGCTGAAGATTTAGTTAAATTTTTAGAAGCTTATTTAAAATCTTATACTGAATACAAACCAACTTATTTCATTGCTTGTGATGATCATAAAAAAATAAATCAAGAACACGAAATTTTAGAAACAAAACTAAAAGATCTTAACAAATTAATAAAATAGTATTTTAAAAAATATTTAGTTAGTAGTTATAAAGCCAATTATAGAAATAATTGGTGTTTTACCATTCTATAAAATGTTATAATAAATAAGATATATTTTAATTTGATTTTGAGTTTATTAAAAGGAGATAGCTATGACAAAAACAATAGAGGAAATGATTAACCATTTAAAATCTCAAGGTTTTGTTTTCCAAGGTTCTGAAATATATGGAGGATTAGCAAATAGTTGAGATTATGGTCCTTTAGGTGTTGAAGTTAAAAATAAATTAAAAAAAGCATGATGAGACTTTTTTGTTAAAAGAAATCCTTTAAATGTAGGATTAGATAGTTCAATAATCTTAAATCCTAATGTATGAAAAACTTCTGGTCATATTGATGGGTTTAAAGATCCATTAATTGATTGTAAAAATTGTAGAAGTAGATGAAGAGCAGATAAATTAATTGAAGAATTTGATCCATCAGTAAACACTGGAAGTATGGATAATATTGAATTAGAAGAATTTATTAGTAAACATAAAATTGTTTGTGCTAAGTGTAATAAAACCGATTTTACTTCAATTAGACAATTTGCTTTAATGTTTAAAACTAGTCAAGGTGTTATAGAAGATGAATCTTCTACTGTTTATTTAAGACCAGAAACTGCACAAGGTATTTTTATTAATTTTAAAAATGCGCAAAGAAGTACTAGAAGAAAATTACCATTTGGAATAGGTCAAATTGGTAAATCATTTAGAAATGAAATCACTCCTGGAAATTTCATTTTCAGAACAAGAGAATTTGAACAAATGGAATTGGAATTTTTCTTTGATCCAACTGATAATACTGATTGATTTGATTATTGAAGTAAGCAAGTAGAAACATTCTTAGTTGAAAAAATAGAATTCAATAAACAAAATTATAGAATAAGAGAACATGAAAAAGATGAACTAGCTCACTATTCAAAACAAACAAGTGATGTTGAATATAAATTCCCATTTGGTTGAGGTGAATTGTGAGGAATCGCTCATCGTGGTGATTTTGATCTAAATGCACACCAACAAGCAACAGGTGAAGATTTAACAGTTTTAGATTCAGTAACTAATAAAAAAGTTCTTCCACACGTTATCGAACCAAGTGTTGGTGTTGAAAGAATGATGTTAGCTGTATTTTGAGAGTCATTTAATATTGAACAATTAGAAGAAAACAACTCAAGAATTGTTATGAAATTACCTTACACTTTAGTTCCTTACCAAATTGCTGTTACACCTTTATCAAAACAGTTAAATGATAATGCTAAAGAATTATTCAATGAATTATTACAAGATTTCGATACAACTTATGATGATACAGGAAACATCGGAAAACGTTATAGACGTCAAGATGCAATCGGAACACCATTTGTTATAACTTATGACTTTGAAAGTTTAGAAGATCAAAAAGTAACAGTTAGAAATAGAGATACAATGCAACAAGTAAGAGTTGCTATAAAAGATTTAAAACAATTTTTTAATGAACAATTTAAATAAAAACTTAACAATCAGTTAAATATAGGGGTGGTTTGGCAAATGAAAATGTTATCAAATCAAAAAATAGATGATATTGTAAATAAAGTTGATATCGTTTCTATAATTTCTTCTTATGTTAATTTAGTTAAAAAAGGAAGAAATTATATGTGCATTTGTCCTTTTCATGATGATTCAAACCCTTCTTTAACTATTTCTCCTGAAAAAAGAATTTATAAATGCTTTAGTTGTGGAGCCAGCGGAAATGTAATTAATTTTGTAAAAGAATATGAAAAAATAGATTTCATTTCTGCAGTTAAAAAAATTTGCGATATTTCAAACATAGAATTAGAAGAGTTAAAAGACTATAAAACTCCTAAAATAGATCCTGAAATAGAAATAATTTTTAAAATCAATAATGAAGCTAATGAAATTTTTAAAGTAACATTATTTTCTAGTTTAGGTCAAGATGGAATAAAATATTTGAATCAAAGAAACATCTCAATTGATGAAATTAAAAAATTTGAAATTGGATTTGCTTCTAAAAAAACTAATTTAGTTCAAAAATTATTAGATAAAGGTTATTCAACTTTAGATATTGAAAAATCAGGTTTAGGAATAATTGAAAAAGAATTTACAAAAGATTATTTTGTTGATAGAATTATTTTTCCTATTAAAGATGAAGAAAATAACATTATAGGTTTTAGTGCAAGAAGTTATACAAGTGGAGTTGAACCAAAATATTTAAATAGTAAAGAAAATAAAGTTTTTAAAAAATCTAAACTTGCATACAATATTTCTACGGCTTTAAAATCAAGTCGAATGAATAAAAAAATTATTGTTTTAGAAGGGTTTATGGATGTTATTGCTCTTTGTAGAATTCAAATTAATAATGCTATTGCAATAATGGGAACTAGTTTAAGTCAACACCATATTCAAATATTTAAAAAGCACAACTTAGATGTTTTAATGTTTTTAGATGGAGATAAACCGGGAGTTAAAGCTAATTTAAAAGCTAGTCAAGACTTATTAAGAACAGGGTTGAATATCTATATAGTTAATAACCAAACTAATCAAGATCCTGATGAATTAATTAATTCAAATAAAATTGATTATGTAAAAAATATTATAGATAATGCTGTTCATCCAATAGATTATGCTATTGATAAATTATGAGAATTTACTAATAAAAACGATCCAATTGAAGTTGAAAAATTTATAAAACAAATTTATGAATTTTCTAGATTAGTAAAAAGTGATGTATTAAAAGAAATGGCTATTAATAAGGTTTGTAAAAAAACCAATTTATCTTTAGATGCTATTAAAAGTATTTGACAAATTAATACAAAACAAGACAATAAGTATATTGTTGAAAAAGTACAAAAAAACAACAACGATATTGTAATTAACAAAAAACATAATAAACCTATTAGCAAGAAAGATATTTATGCTAAACAAGCATTAATGGCTGAAGAAAAAATCTTTGTTTCTTTATTGCATAGTGATGAATTTATAAATGAAATAAATTTTAATATTGAAAAAATGATAAATCCAGATATTAAACATGCAACAAGTACTTTAATCAAACTTTATAATTCAGATAGATATAAAGGTCATAATGCAAGACAAGCATTAGATCTATTAAAAGAATACAATATTTTAGACTTTAACGAAAAACAAGAAAAAATAATCAACGATGAAATGTTGATGAAACCTATTATGAAAAAAGGTTTAGAAGATGCTTTTGCAAAAATAGAATCTTTTAGAACTTTACTTCAAGTTGAAGAATTAAAAGAAAAAATGCACAAAGCAAGTACAGATGACAAAAAGAAAATTTATGCAAGCATTCAAAGGCTTGTTAAAAGTAATAAGAGGGGCTAAACGATGTTGAAATTTAATAACAAATCAGAATTAAAAAAGATAACTTCAATTCAAGATTTTATAAACTATACTCTAGATTTTGCTAAAAAGAATGATAATACTGTTTCTTCAGAAGATGTACAACAAACATTTACAAACATTTTTCCTAACGCAAGTGATAATGAGTATGAAAAATTATTAGAATTATTCCAAAGCAAAGGAATAGTTTTTAGTGATTTATTAGAAGATGAAGAAGAGCTAGATTTAGAATTAAATGATATTGAAGAAACTTATGAAGATGAAGATTTAGATAATGAAGATGAAAAATTAATGACTCGTTTTCAAAGTGCCAAAAAAGACGCATTAAGAAGTAAAAAAACAGCTAGAACTTCAACTCATATGAAATATAGAGTAGGTGCAATTAGTAACGAAACTAAAATCCAAGATATAATTAAGACTTACTTTTACAAAATTGGACAAGCTCCTATTTTAACTAAAGAACAAGAAATAACATATGCAAAAATGATTAACTCATCTGATCCTGAAGAAGTTAAAGAAGGAAGAGATAAACTTATTGAATCTAACTTAAAATTAGTTATTTCAGTTGCAAGAAAACATTTAAATCGCGGATTAGATTTTGCTGATTTAATAGAAGAAGGAAACATCGGTTTAATGAAAGCTGTTGATAAATTTGAATACGAAAAAGGATTTAAATTTTCAACTTATGCAACTTGATGAATTCGTCAAGCAATAACAAGAGCAATTGCTGATCAAGCAAGAACAATTCGTATTCCAGTTCACATGGTTGAAACAATTAACAAATTAGCAAGAGTTGAAAGACAATTAACTCAAGAACTAGGTCGTGAGCCAAATTCAGAAGAAATTGCTAACAAAATCGGTGAAGGAATGACAGCTGAAAAAGTTGTTGAAATTAAAAAAATTTCAATTGAACCGGTAAGTTTAGAAAAACCTTTTGGTGATGAAGATGACACACATTTTGGTGATTTTGTTGAAGATAAAGATATGATTTCACCAAGTGAATATACTGAAAAAGAAGTATTAAAAGAAGTGTTAGAAAAAACATTCGAAGACATGCCACCAAGAGAAGAAAAAGTTATTAGAATGCGTTATGGAATTGCCCCAACTAAATTAAGAACTTTATTAAGATTAGCTGAAGAATGTAATGATCCTGAATTCCAAAAATTAAAAGAAACTATTGAAGATTTAGATATTCATTTAGATACTCCTATTCAAAAAGTTAGAACATTCAAAAATAAAGTTATCAATATTGCTTTAAGTAAATATGATTCACCAAAAACTTTAGAAGAAGTTGGAAAAGAATTATCTGTTACAAGAGAAAGAATTAGACAAATAGAATCTAAAACAATTAGAAGATTCAAACAACCATCTTCAAATAATAAATCAGGTAGAACTTTAAAAGAATTCTATAAAGGTTAATTATGATTAGTAAGAGATTGAAATCTGTTTCTTTATTAATTGATAATGCTAATGTAGTTGCTGATATTGGAACTGATCACGCATATTTGCCAATTTATTTAGTTAAAAATAAAAAAGCAAAAAAAGTTTATGCTTGTGATTTAAATAAAAAGCCACTTCAATCAGCAAAAGAAAATATTTCAAAATTTGGTTTTAATAGCCAAATTTTTACAATTTTAAGTAATGGGCTTGAATTTGTTTTAGATCCATTAATTGATGATATTGATATAGTTACTATTTGTGGATTAGGTTCTCAAACTATTTTAGATGTATTATCAAAAGATCATAAAAAAATTTCAAAATACATAATTTGTTCTAATACTCAGATTTCTCAAATTAGAAAATGAACAGTTGATAAAGATTTTAAAATATCATACGAACAATTTGTTGTTGAAGATAATCATTGTTATTGAATTGCAGTTATTGATAAAAATTTAAAATCAAATTTAAAAGATGAACAATACATTAGATTTGGTGATAAATCATTTTTCATAAATGATCAACAATATATAAGTTTCTTAAAAAATGAAGTAAATAATTTAAAACGTATTTTAAAACAAATCGATATTTCAAATCCAAGAAATCAAGAAATACAAACTCAAATAGATCAAATAGGAGAATATATAAATGTTATTAGTTAATATAACAAAATATTTAGACAAAAAGTTCAATCCTAAAAAAGCAAGTGATTGAGATAATGTTGGTTTTCAAATTTTTAATAAAAAACCTTTGGATGCAAATTTTAACGTAAATAAAGTTTTAATTTGTTTAGATCTAACTAATGATTGTTTAGAATATGCTATTAAAAATAATGTTAATTTAATAATCTCAAGACATCCTTTTATTTTTGCAGAACTAAAACAAGAAAAACAAAATCCTATTAAAAAAGAAATGATCAAAAAACTAACTAAACACAATATTGTTGTATTTTCTATTCATACAAATTATGATGCTAGTTCAAATCAAAATTTAACTGAAATTATCAATAAAGAAATTGAAATAAAAAAATATAAAAAATATGGTTATGAAAATGAATCTAATATTTTTTATTTCAAAAAAGAAATTAAAATTGAAGATCTAATCAAATCAGTATCAAAAATCTTTAATTCAGAATCAATCAGATTTAATTCAAATACTGATTTAAACTCAAAAACAAATCAAATGTATATCACAACAGGATCTGGAGCTTCAACTATGATATATAACTCATTGAAAAAATGTGTTTTTATAACAGGTGAAGTAAAATGAAATGAATGAATTTATGCAAATGATAATAATGTTTGTTTAGTTGAACTTGGTCATTATATGGAAAATTATTTTGTTGATGATATTAAAAATAAATTAGCTAATAAATTTAATGATTTAGAAATTTTAACTTATGATATAAACAACCAATTTATAACTAGAAAGAAGGTGTAATTATGAAATTTACAGATTTTGGATTCAAAAAATATATTAATGGCACTTTAGAACAAATTGAGTTTATTTGCCCTACATCTATACAACAAAAAGTAATTCCACTATTTAAAAAATATCAAAATGTAATTGCTTTAGCTCATACTGGTACAGGTAAAACTCATAGTTTTTTATTACCTATATTAAATAATTTAGACTTAACTGTTTTTAGAGAAAAAAGTTATGTTCAAGCTGTAATAGTTACACCAACTAGAGAATTAGCTAAACAAATTTATGAAAATGTAAGAATATTTTCTAAAAACAATCCTGATTTAAGTTGTGGTATGTTTATTGGTGGAGAAGATATTAATAAAAGTATTGAACAACTAGAAAAAATCCAACCTCAAATTGTAGTAGGAACACCAACTAGATTAAAAGAATTATATGATCAAAACAAATTAAGATTAACTACTGCAAAATATGTAGTTATTGATGAGTGTGATATGATTTTTGATCTAGGATTTATTGAAGATGTAGATTATTTAATGTCAAAAATTAATAATAATCCTACAATTGGAATTTTTAGTGCAACAATAAGTGAACCATTAAAAATATTTGCTAAAAAATATGTACAAAATGCTAGTTTTATTGATGATTCAAACAACAAACCGTCATCAAATAATGTAAAACATATTTTAATTGATACTAAAAATCGCGAAACTGAAGAAAGTTTAACTAAGATTATTAACTCTATAAATCCATTTTTATGTTTAATATTTGTTAATCAAAAAGAAGAAGTTAAAAATATTGTAAATATACTAAGAAAAAACAACATTACTAGAGTTGGCGAAATTCACGGTGATCTTCAACCAAGAACTAGAATGGCTATGCTTAAAAAAATTAAAAATCATGAATATAATTATGTTGTTGCAACTGATGTAGCTAGTCGTGGAGTTGATATAGAAGGTGTAAGTCACGTTATTTCTATAGATCTACCAAAAGATTTAAATTATTATGTTCATCGATCAGGTAGAACTGGAAGAAATAAATTAACTGGTATAAGCTATGTTATTTTTAATGCTAAAAACAAAGATAAAATTGATGAACTAACTAAAAAAGGAATTGAATTTGAAATTCAAAAATTAGTAGATAATCAACTAATTGATATTACAGTTAAAAAACAAACTAAAAAAACTAGTTATAAAGAATTAGATCCTGAATCTAAAAAAATAATAAGTAAATATCAAAATAAAAAAGTTAAACCAGGATATAGAAAAAAAAGAAAACAAGAATTAGAAAAAGTTAAAAGCAAAATAAGACGTAAACATATTAAAGAAAGTATTGAAAAAATTAAAAAAGAAAAATATAAGAAAAGAAGACAAGAATTATTCGATTAATGAAATAATTCTTATTTTATAATTTATAATATATTACATTGAAAACTAAATTTACAATGCATATACATTATTGAAAAAGGGGAGCGTATGCAAAGAATAATTTATTCAGAAACTAAAGAAAAATTTAATATGAGTGCTGATGAAATTAATCAATTAAAACAAACTGAAATATATGAAAAAATCTATAAAAAGAATTTTGAAAAAGAAAAAAGATCTATAAAAAATAGAACATATTTTAAAAGAAATTTTTGAAAAGATATTTTAGTTATTACACTTGCAAGTCTTTTGACTACTATTTCAATAGATTATTTTATTTCTGCAACTGGTGATGCTGGATTATTTCCTGGTGGTTTATCTAGTTTTGCTCGTTTTTTTGCTATTACTACAGCTAATTTAATTAAAGGTGATCAAGCAAGCAATGTTTTGAATTCATCGAGTTTATTTTTCGTTTATTTATTTTTAATCAATTTCCCTTTATTTATTTTTGGATTTATAAAAGTAGGATTGAAATTTACTTTAACTTCTATTTTATATATTTTATTAAGTTTATTTTGAGATCAGATTTTAAATATTATTCCAGTTGTCAATCCAAGAGAGTTTCATGTAATTTCTAACTATAAATTAATTTCTTCAATTCCAGGAGAATGAACTTCAACTATTTGAATGTTTGTATTTTCAATTTTTGGTGGAGCTTTTTTAGGTGTTAGTTATTCATTAACTTATATTGTTGGTTCTTCAACTGCTGGAACTGATTTTATTAGTTATTATGTTTCTAAAAAATATAACAAACAAATCGGAACAATTAATATGAAAATCAATTTCATTATTTTAGCCCTTGTTATTGTTTTAAACACAATTAACTTATCAGTTGAATTAATTGATCCAGATATGAAATTATCTACAATAAGAGTGCTACGTGACGAAAAATTTAAAGCTTTGTATCAAAAAGCTTTTGACAGTGGTCTATTTAGTAAAAATCCAGGGAGTGTTTTATTTTTACCTGATAATTGAAGAATAGAAAATAATATGAGTATAACAAAAGAAGAAATTGCCAGAATAATTGCATCTAATGCTAAATTTACAGGTTATGATGATTCAATGATTTGAACAATTAAATTTAAATTTATTTTTGGACCATCATTATTTGCTTCAGGTATTGTTATGGTTATTCAAGGGATAGTTATTGATAAAATATATCCAAAAAATAAAATTATTACAATTTTAATAAACACTTCAAAACCTGAACAAGTAAAAGATTGTTTATTTGAATTAGGATATAGAAATGATATTAATATTATTGAAAATAAAACTGTTAGAAAAAATTTTGCTTTAGTAAAACAAAGTGTTGTTATGATTTCAATTAGCTTAGTTGATTGAAAAATCTTAGAACACGAACTTGTTCAAACCGATCCTAATATGAATATTTCATTTATTAAAACTATGAAAGTAAAGGGACAGTTCAATTATTCTTTAGATAATGAGAAATTTGAAATGACTTTATGTCAAAAAGTTATCGAAAATAAAAAAATAGTTAAAAAAATTGAACACGATTCAATTATTATGACAAAAGATAAGATGATAAAAGATTCAAAAAGAAAAAATATAAAAAATTTCAATGCTTAAAATATTTCCTTAAATGCTATAATAAGTATGTGTTTTTCTTTAATTTTTATAAAAAAAACAATTTTTATTAATAAATAATAATGTAATAGAGAGGTGAAAGATGTGAAAAAAAGAGTATTTAATATAAAACAATTATTACGTCTATCATCTATATTTTTACTATTAGCATCTTTAGTTAGTGGTATTGGAGTTTCAACGTATAAGGTTGTTCAAAATATTAGTCCAGGTTCAAAATTCTCAAAAGGTTTTGAAGCTTTAGTGGGTGTTTTTGATAAAACTAAAAAAGATGATAATGATAAAGGATTACCTAATGGAAATTCAAAAGAAGCAGCTCAAGCAATAGAAAGTAAATTATCACCTTTTTCAAATACTTCAGTTGAAATTGAACAAAGTGGTAAATCACGTGTTTTAGTAAAATCACCAAAAGCTAACTATAATAATAGTCAAGCACTTTTTAAAGAATCTATAGAACAAGCTGGTGGATTGTTTATTTTAGATAGTGATTACAAAGATCTTCTTTTTAATGAAAAATTGATGGATCAAGCTGGTGTAGATGGAATTTTTAATAAAGATAATTTTAATAAACCTATTAAAAATAAATTATCAATTGATGAATTTTTAGGTAAAGCAGCAGATGAATCATTACAACCTGGTAATACTCAAACAAGAAATGCTCCATTTGTTACTTTTAAGATCGAAAAAGAGTACTTAAAAAAACTACTAGGTGCATCAGGTGATAATAAAGATAAAAAACCAGTAGACACTCCAATGACAATGATAACTTCAATGGGTAGTGTGTTATCTAGATTAAGAAGTTATTATGTTCATATTGATCAATCAGAATCAAATGTAAATAAAAATAAATTTTTAAATGTTTATTTAAATGAAATAATTAAACAAGTAAGACAACGAATTTCATCAAAAGGTGCAGAAGATACACAAACAGCGAACGCATTAATAGATTTATTTGCTATTAATTACAAAATTAAAAATAGTACCGGTCAATGAGTTAATGCTAAAGCCAGTTTAGTAGGAAAAGACATCAAGAAATGATGAAAAAACGATTCTGAAGGTGGAATTGATGATCTTGTAGATTTAAAACATGTTTTATATGGACAAAACGATTTAAAAAATGTAACTAATATTGCACAAGATTACGAATTTGAATTCATAAACTCAACAAATAAATATTTATATGATTCAAACTCTAAAGCAAACGATTTCGATAAAGATGATAATGATGTAGTAGGAAAATACTTTAATCAAATTCAAGCTACATCTGGTATACGTTCATTAAGCGGTGCTTCTACTATTGGTCCATACTACAAAGTTACTAGTGAAATTATATCTGTAATGATGAAAGAAGTTTTATTCAGACAGACAACTATTGCAGATAAAAACACCGTTGTTAATAAAAACTTAAAACAAAGTCTTTTCAGAGATCAAGTTTTATTAAATAACGGAAAAATTAATGCTCAATTACAAAGAATTAGTTCTAATGAAGCAACACTTGTTACTAACAAGGAAAATGAAACTAAACTTTACATTCCTGTTGCTAACTATACAATGTCAAAACAAATCGTTTCTGATATTGTTCAAACTTCTTTAGGATATGAATTTAAAGTTCTATCAATAGAAGAAAATGAAGAAGAAATAACACCATTGATGTTATATGTAACTATAGTGTTCTTAGCAATTCTATCGTTAGCTGTAATGATATTTATGGTATTTGCATATAGATTATTAGGATTATTTGCAATTATAATCGCAGCAATATCAGGCTCTTTAACATTGTTATTACCTATAGTATTCTCAATATCAGTTGGTCCAGAAATATTAACTTTATTATTTATTAGTGTTGGTCTTGTTTTAGATACTTGCATTATTTACTTTGAAGCATTCAAGAAAAATATTCATGCTGAAAAACGTTCTCCTGAATCATCATTTAAGATTAGTAATAAAGATACTTTAACAATTTTATTAGATGCATCATTTATTATATTAATTCCTAACATTTTATTATTTATTCTAGGAAGTGGTGCTTTAAAAAGTATAGCTACAATTGGAGTTATTAGTATATTAATTGTAATTGTATTTGCAATTGTTACTTTACGTATATTAACTTGATTATCAATAAAAGCTAAATTATTTACTAATTATCCTTGATTATTACCTTTCAACACACAAAGAAACTATGAGTCAAGTTTATTAAATGATATTAGAGTAAGTTACTACAATTCTAAGATTGAAAACTTAAATTCAAAAGAAAAACTTACTGCTAAAGATTTAGCTAAATTAAAACAAGCAAAAGATAAGTACAACTTCTATAAAGATCTTGAACAAAAAAATATTTTACAAAGAAAAGATAAAAAACTTAAAAAAGATGCAGTTCAAATCTCTACTATTAATCAAAAAATTGCAAAAATTATTAAAAGAACTAAAAATAATAAATTCTTTAGTTTCTTTGCAAAATCAAGAATCAAAGACTTAGAAATTAAAAGAGATCTAATTTTAGCTGAATTAAATACTCAATCAACTAAAGAAGAATTATCAACTCTAAAAAATAGATCAAACCAAAGAAAAATATTTAATGTAAATAAAATCTTTTCTATATTCTTTATGATCTTTATGATTTTAGGAATAAGTTTAGGATTCTCAGTTGGTCCAAACTATAATGTAAGTTTTGGAAACAGTGTTTCAATTACAATGTATGGAAACCAAATTGATAACATTTATAATGGATTTGATTCTATTTTCATACAATATCAAAGTACTGAATCTAGCAACGGTGATATTAACCGTGCAAATAGAATCAGACAAATGGGTAAAGAGTTATTAGATTACAAAATACAAGAAGATAATTTCATTAGTAGAACTGAATTTAATAATAGAAGTTATGATGAATTATCAAATTCAGAAAAATATAAATGATCTGCATTTGTAACTTCTGGAGTATTCAAAAAAATCTTTGATGATAGACACTTTGATTTATGAAACTCAAGAAGTAGTGATCCATCAAATGTATACAAATTAAAACTTCAAATTGAATATGGTTCAAACTTTGTTGATATTCTGTCAAAAACAAATGAAGCTAATGAGTTACCATGAGTTTCATTTAGAATTACCAACTTAAAAGAAAAAACTTTAGTTAATGTTTTTGAAAGATTTTTATATAACTTTAAATCATTCAGTGGTAATCCTGATGCTACTACACCAAGATATGATCACTCTAGAAACTCATCTGATGAAGGAATTATTAACTTAATCAATACACCTTACACTTCATTTGGTCAAATTAAACAAATGGCAATCGTGTTTGGAATTGCTTTAATAGCTTTATCAGTTTATATGATAATTAGATTTAAATGAACTTATTTTGTTGCTTTGGCATTATCAGTTGCTTTAACTGTATTATTAGTAGTTTCATTAGTAGTTGTTTTAAGAGTTCCTGTTGGAATTGAAATATTAGGTGCTGTATTAGCAATTCTAAGTTTTGCTGTTATTACTTCAGTATTAATACTTGGAAAAGGTAAATCAATTATGAGAGCTAAGAGCTTAAAAGCATTTAGTGAAGTATTTGATAAAGAAGTTAATGTTTCTGCAGAAATCAGGGCTATAAAACATAAAATAAGAGAAAATTTATTAAAAGTTCGTAAAGAGTTTAAAACTTTATTAAAACAAAAAGTAAATGATAAAATTCAAGAACTAGGATTTAAAAATAAAGTTCAAAAATTATGATTGGTTATGATTTGAAAATATAAATTTATATTTAGTAAAAAAGAAAATCAATCATATAAGGAATACAAATTAAAACGAAAAGAAATAAAATCAGTTGTAAAACAAAATAAACAACGTACTGATAAACAATTAGATTCATTAATAAGCAACAATTCATTCTTAAAAGAAGTGTTTGTAAATGTCTTTACATTTGGATTAAACAGAACTTTATTAGTAACAGTTATTTATATAACTTATGCATTAATTATTTCTTTATGTATGCCTTCAATTATTGGTATGGGTGTAACAATTATTATTGGTATTTTAACTTCAACTTTAGTTTCACTAGTAATTGCACTACCTTTATGAATTTTATTAGAAAGAAAACGTATAATATACATTTTAGGATACAAACATTTTGTTCAAAATTATAGAGTTTCTCAAGAAGAACAAATTATTGTAGGAATTAATGACTAGAAGCAGGTATAATTTATGGATTTAAAAAAATATATTTTAGATGTAAAAGATTTCCCAAAACCAGGAATAGTATTTAAAGATATCACACCTTTATTAAATGATGCTGATGCATTTAAAAATGTAATTGATCAAATGGCTCAATTTGTAAAAGAATCTGGTGCTAATGTAGTTGTTGCTCCAGAAGCTAGAGGATTCTTATTCGCTTCAGCTGTAGCTTATGCATCAAATACTAGATTTGTATTAGTAAGAAAACCTAACAAGTTACCAAGAGAAGTTTATGATGTTGAATATGCTTTAGAATATGGTGTTGATCATCAACAAATGCATAAAGGTGATTTAAAACCTGGTGATAAAGTAGTTATTATAGATGATGTTCTAGCTACTGGTGGAACAATGCATGCGATTATTGAATTGGTTAAATTAAACGGTGCTCAGGTTGAAGGAATTTCATTCTTAATTGACTTATCTTTCTTACATGATGAAAAATTATTCTCTGAGTATAAATTACAAAAACTAATAAAATACTAAAAAGTTAGGGGAATTTGCCCCTAATTTTTTATAATAAGTATATATAAGGATGTGATAATATGTCTCAAACAGCAAAACAATCAGCTACAGCATTTAATTATAAAGAGATTAAAAGTTTTGATGAACTATTAAATGAAGTTAAAAAATATATAAAAGATCAAAAAGAATTAGATTTAATAAAAGAAGCTTATGATTTTAGTTATCAGTCTCATATAGAACAAAAACGTAAAAATGGTGATCCATATATTTATCATCCTCTTTCTGCTGCTTATTATTTATCTCAATGAAAAATGGGTCCATCAACTATTATTGCTGGATTATTACATGATGTTTTAGAAGACACACCAGTTGAAAAAGAAACAATAGTTGAAAAGTTTGGTCAAGAAGTTGCTAATTTAGTTGAATCAGTCACTAAAGTTAGTTTCTTTGCAAAAGAACAACGTCAACAATTGAAATCAGAATATTTAAGAAAACTTTATCTATCAATGGCAAAAGATATAAGAGTTATTATTATTAAAATTGCTGATAGACTTCACAATATATTAACAATATCTAATTTAAGACCAGAAAAACAAAAAGAAATAGCTAAAGAGACATTAGAAATTTATTCAGCTATTGCTCACAGACTTGGGATGAAAAATGCTAAATCTTTACTAGAAGATAGATCGTTTGAAATTTTAAATCCAACTGAATTTAAAAATATCAAAAAATTATTTGATAATGATATTTTAGAAAGACAGAAAACCATAAATAAAATCATTAGTGATTTAGATGAATATTTAAGAAAAGAAAAAAATATTAAAATAATTAGCATTTTTGGAAGACCTAAAACTTTCTATTCAATTTATAGAAAAATGAATATCTTTGGAAAAAACTTTGAGCAAATTACAGATCTACTAGCAATTAGAATTATTACTAAATCTATTGATGACTGTTATAAAATTTTAGGTTTCATTCACCAAAAATATGTTCCTCTTGCAGGTAAATTTAAAGATTATATAGCAACTCCAAAAAACAATGTTTATCAATCATTACATACAACACTATCTGATTCTAAAGGTCATATTTTTGAAGTTCAAATTAGAACTCAAGAAATGGATGAAATAGCTGAAACTGGAGCAGCCGCTCATTGAAGATATAAAGAAGGAGAAATTGTTGATGTAGTTAAGCGTCAAAAAGATATCGATCAAAAACTAGATATCTTTAGTAGAATTTTAGATTTTGATAATGACGGTATTGAACAACAAGTCCAAGAGGATGTGTTTACTTCTTCAATTTATGTGTTAACTCCAAATGGAGCTGTTATCACTTTACCTTTTGGATCAACTGTTTTAGATTTTGCTTATAGAATTCATACTGAAATTGGAGAAAAAACAATTGGAGCTAGAATTGATGGAGTATTTAGTCCTATCAATACCATTCTAAAATCAGGACAAGTTGTTGAGATTAAAACATCACCAAAGCAAGAGCCTACTTATGAATGATTAAAAATTGCAGCAACTTCTACTGCTAAAAATAGAATTAAAAAATTCTTAAATAATAAATTAAACGAAGAAAGTAAAGATAAAAAAGAACAACAACTTCAACTTATTAAAAAAGCAGAATTAAATATTAATGCTTATATTAATCAAAAAGATTGAAGATGAAAGAAAAATAGTGTTGAAGAATCAACCCAAATTGTAAAAGAAATGGGTTATGCTAATTTAAATGAGTTTTTATTAGATGTTGTTAAAGGTGAATACACTACCATTCAAGCTGCTGAAAAAGTATATTTAAAACAAGATTATTCTAAAGATGATGAAGTATTTAATAGTATTAAATCTAAAGTTATTTATGATAAAAATATTAAAAATGATATTTTAGTTGATGGTATTACAAATATGAAAACAACTATTGCTAGTTGCTGTATGCCTATACCTTATGAAGAAGTGGTTGGTTTTGTAACTAAAACTAATGGAATTAAAGTTCATTTAAAAGAATGTTACAGTTTAGATTGATCAAGTATTAAATCAAGATTAGTATCAGTTCAGTGAAATGAAGCTATTGTTGAGCAAAGTACATATACAACAAAACTAAGATATTTTGCAGTCGAAAGATCGGGATTAATTTATGATATAAGTAAAATTCTATCTGGGTTAAAAACTTCTATTATAAATGCAAAAATTATTACTGATGAAAAAACATTATCAGCTCAAGGAGAAATAACTGTAAAAGTTAAAGATCACAACCATCTAAATCAAATGATTTTAGCTTTAAAATCAATTCCAGGAATTAGAGAAGTAGAAAGATCTATTTCTAATAAAAAGATACAAAAACATTAATTTATCATTTTTGAGTATATATTCCAGATTAATTTATCATTTTTGAGTATATAATTATTAAAACTATAAAAAATTAAATTAAAATTTCTAAATATTAAAAGGGGGTTATCATGAAAATAAAAATTAAAAATTCAATATTAGAAAATAAAAGTAAATATAAGACGTTAAAATTTTGATACTTTTTATTGTTTGGAACATTTTTACTTACAACAATACTTTTAGCTTTTATAATTTCAGTAATTAATTATTCATTAATTAATCAACAAATTAATGATTTTATTTCAAAAAATGGTCATATGACTTCTGAACAATTAAAAGATTTAATTTTTCAACAATTTAGTAATGCAAAAAAACTTTTAAACTGAAGTTCAATATATTTAGATGATAAGGGACTAATTAATAGAATTTCATTTAATATCTCTGAATTTGCAATGTATTTCTTCTCATTTTTTACAACAATAAGTAATATCTTAGTTGCTGTTTGATTTATATTAACTGCAGTTACAATAGATAAACAAAACAAAAAACTAAAATTCTTATCACCTGATAGTACTTTTACAATAACATTACTTATAACAGTTACATTTATAATTTATAATTTCATTCTATTTCCAGTAAGTATTGCAACAAACAAGTTCAAATTAAACAACTGAGAATTAATGCAAAATACAATTGTTCATATAATCAGTCCTTTAATAACGATCTCAGCATACTTATTTTTTATTGATCACGATCAAAAATACTTTTCAGATAAAAAGAATTTATACAGAGTGTGATCAATATCGGTTATTGTCTTAGTATTATATGGTGTGATTGCAATTATAAGAGGAGCTATTGCTATTTTTGGTGGAGCAAGCGCTGATGATTCTGCATCATTTCCTTACTTTTTTGTTCAAGTGTTCAATTCTAATGTGTTAGGTGTACATGGAATATTTATATTCTTTGCAACAACTTTTATTATTTGTATGATTACAATTTGTTCTTCAATTATTTATTGAAAAATTATTAATAAAAGATTTGAACGAAATTTTAATTTAGATTCAAAAGAAGCACAATTTGAAGAATTAGCTACCCAAGTTAATTAATATTTAACATTCTCTATTTTAAAAATAGAGTTTTTTTTATTTTAAGGTAAATTTTTTAAATTTTATCCTAATACTATAATGAACCATATAAAAGAAAGGAAAGAAATTATGAATTTAGTAAATATTATTGGTCAGTTAGAAGGAGACGCTACTATTGCATACACTTCAAAAGATGGAGATAAAAAACTATATAAGTTTGTTGTAAAAGTACCTAAACCTTATAAAGTAAAAGAAGGAGATGGTGTTGATTATATTAATGTTAAAGCATGATCTAACACTGTTGATGATGAATTTTTATTACACGATCAAGCAGTAATCGGAATTGAGGGAAGAATTCAATCATTTACTTCTAATAACGATTTAACTAATGTGAGAAATGAAATTTTTGCTAATAGAATTTTATATTTAAACTAGTTGATGCGTAATATATTATTATTTTTTACTTTAAAATATCAATACAATTGAGAAAAAGTTTTCAATGCTTTAAAAAATAAAGAACAAATTTCACCAGATACATTAGAAAATATTTCCGATAAATTAGAAACTGATTTTATATCACTTGTAGATCATAACTATCCTAAACATTTAAAAGATATTATAAGACCTCCTTTTGTGCTGTTTTACAAAGGAAATATAAATTTAACAAAGTCTAAAAGTAAAATCTTTTCATTAGTTTTAGATTCAACAGTTGATGCTTATGGTAAGAAAAATGTATTTAAATTAATAGATGATTTGATTACAAATAACAAAATAATCTTATTTAGATATAACAACGATTTTTCTATAGAAGTTATTAAATATATCATTGATCAAAAAGGCTCATTTATTTTACTTACTGATTTATCTATAAATAATTTAAAAACAAATAATACTGAAATATTTAAATTAATTAATGACTATAATAACTCAGTAATACTTTCTGATAATCAAATAAATAACAAAATAAGTGATATTTATACAAAAAATGATTCTATTTCAAGAACATTAGTCGGCTTAGCAAATGCTGTTATAATTTGTCAAAATAAAGAGATTATTTCTATTCAGTCAGTTTTAGATTTATGCACAGAAGATGATAATAAATTCTATGTGTTTCCAGAAAGAGTTAATAGTAAATTTAAAGCAAACAATTTAGCTATTAAACAAAACGGAGTACTAGTTGAAAACTTAGATGATATTTTAAATGAACTTTAAATTTTAACTTTATGATACTAAAAAGTGTCTTAATGTTTTTAAATCTCTTAATGCACATAGCTTAAGAGATTTTTTTATACTTAAAATGTTAAAATTAACTTATGGACAAGGAGGTTTTTATGAAAGTGTATAAAAACAAAGATAAAGAAAATGTTTTATCAGATAAAGAAATTTCAGATCAAAGACGTTCACTAAATAAAGGTAATAAAAACTTTATAGCTATTCTAATAAAATATATGAAAATTTATAAAAAATGAACAGCTATTTTAGTGATTACTTCAATTTTATCTGCTGGATTTTCTTCTTTTAATCCATTTTTATTACAACAATTTCAATACTCAATTATGCACAAAAGAAATAATGCTTTTACTCCTTCTGATTGATGAGGTTTAAGTTGACAAATTGTTTTAGTTATTTGAATAATAATTTTAATATTAAGCGGAGTTTTTACTTATGTTTCGAACTTTTTTGGAGCTGAATTAGGTAAAAAAATAGAGATCGATTTAAGACATGAAGTATCAAAAAAATTGATTTCTGCTGATATGTCTTATTATTTTGATAAAAAAACAGGAGAAATATTAACTAAAGTTGTAACTGATACACAACTAATCGGTATGCAAGCTGCGATTTTTCCAAATATCTTATTAGTAGCTTTCTTTTCTTTAATTTTTACAATAATTGCTTTATTTGCAACAACAACTTTATATGTAGGTCTTGTTTTAATTGGGCTTTATTTAAGTTTAGGATTAATGTTTGTTTTTTCATTTATTCCAATGAGAAAATTAATATTTAATTTAAGAAAAATTATTTCTGATATTAATGGTGATGTAACAGATAGAATTAATACTATTAAATTAATTAAAGCTAGTGGTACTGAAGAATATGAAAAACAAAGATTTGTAGATGTTCATAAAAAGTATTATCAAAAATATAAGCAAATAAGTTATTCTCAAGCTTCAATGATGTCAGTGTTATTTTTTGGAATTAATACTATTCAAGTTGCAATGATTGTGATTGCTTCATTTATTTATAAAAATGATTTAAATCAATTAAAACTATTAATTGGTCCTATGATCATGTGTGCTGGTATGATGATAGGTCCTGTTATGATGTTTTTAAGAGCAATTGGTGGGTTGTTACAAGCTAGTTCATCAGCAAGACGTATTGATGGTATAACAAGTATTCGAAATGAAATTAATAATCATTCATTAGATAAACAAGGTATTGTAATCGATGAAATAAAAGGAAATATTATTTTTAAAGATGTTAATTTCGCTTATCCTACTAAACCAAATAATGTAATTTTACCTAACTTTAATTTAGTATTAGAACAAGGTAAAAGTTATGCATTTGTTGGTCAAACAGGAGCAGGAAAATCTACTATTTCAAAATTATTATTAAGATTTTATGATCCTAGTTCAGGTGAAATTTTTATTAATGACAATATAAATATTAAAGATTTATACTTACCTAGTTATTTAGATAATGTTGGATATGTAGAACAAGAGCCAGCATTATTATTAGGAACTATTTTAGATAATATTAAATATGTAAAACCTAATGCAACTGATGATGAAGTTATTGAAGCATGTAAAAAAGCTGAGTTACATGATTTGATTATGAGCTGACCTGATGAGTATGAAACTATTATTGGTGAAAGAGGATTTATATTAAGTGGTGGTCAAAAACAAAGATTAGTTATAGCTAGAATGTTTTTAAAAGATCCAAAAATATTAATCTTAGACGAAGCAACAAGTGCATTAGATAATGTTGTTGAAAAAGAAATTCAATCTAAATTAGAAGAATTAATGAAAAATAGAACAAGTATAACTATTGCTCATAGACTTTCAACAATTAAAAATGTTGATCAAATTATTATTTTAGAACCTAAAAAAGGTATTGTTCAAACAGGGACATTTAAAGAATTAATAAAACAAGAAGGTCAATTTAAAAAACTATATGATGCAGGATTTGCAAAATATGATGTGTAGAAAGGAGAAATAAACATGAAAAAACAATTAAAAAATATCAAAAAGAAAATTTATTTTGATAATGAAAGAAAATTTACAATTAAAAAACTTGGAATGTTTTTTAAAATGAATGTTGAATTTGCTAAAAAAAGTCCATTGATTTTTTGAAGTTGTGTTTTAATTACTGCTTTAAATGCTTTTTCATCAGGTGTTCTTCCTTTATTTTCAGCAAAAATGCTTGAAGCCTTACTTAAATCAGAAAATGTTAGTTTATTTAACTCTATTTCTTTAAGTTCAACTCAATGATTGTATGTATTAGCTGTTAACTTGGCAATTATTTTAGTAGTTGAATATTTTACTAACTTTACTATTGTATTGTATTCAGCAAAAATAGAAGTTATGCAACGTGTTAGAATTTTAAAAGCATTGACCGATCAAGATGTAGATTTCTATTTTGATCATGTTTCTGGAGATATTTTAACAAGATTAGTTGGAGACACTCAGAAAGTATCATTAGGTGTACAACAATTTATGACTAATTTAATATATTCTCTAGTAGCTTCAACAACTGCAATTACAATTCTATTTATTGAACAACAGCATTTAGTTGCTACAATTTCATTAATTTATTTATTAGTAGTTAATGTTTTAGGTGTTGGATTTTTCATTGATATGAGAAGAAAAATGATTCTTTCATTTGATGCCAAAAGAGAAAATGACTCAGACATGACTGATCGAGTAAATAATATTTCTTTAATAAAATCTTCTGGTACTGAAGAATATGAAATTAATAGATTAGATGAAAAAGATAAAAATTATGAAGAAAAATTAACAAAAGTTAATTATTCAAACGCAACTTTAAGTACATGATTAGGATTTAGTATTAGATTATTAATGCCTCTTGTATTTATAATTTTAGGTATTAAGTTTTTAAATAGTTCAATTCAAAATCACGATCTAGAAGTTTCTGTTTCTTTAGCATTCCCATTACTTTCATCATTAATTGGAGCAGTTTCAATGTTAATTCCAAGCTTAAAAACGGCAACAGCTGCAGCTAATGCCGCTGATAGAATAAGTGAACTAACTGATCCAAAACCAAGTATATCTCCAAATAAAAAAAGTTATAAAATATCAAAAATTGATAGTATAACTTTTGAAGATATAGCATTTTCATATCCTAAAAAACCTAAACAAATAGTTTTACCAAAAATGAGTTTAAAATTTGAAAAGGGTAAAAGTTATGCATTTGTTGGTCAAACAGGAGCAGGAAAATCCACAATTGCAAAATTACTTTTAAGATTTTATTCACCTAGTCAAGGTAAAATTTTAATTAATGAAAAATATGATTTAGATAAAATAAATTTACCAGCATATCTAGATAAAGTTGGTTATGTTGAACAAGATCCTCAAATTCTATTTGGAACATTTTTTGATAATATTAAATATTCTAAATTTGATGCAACTGATGATGAAGTTATTGAAGCATGTAAAAAAGCAGAACTTCATGATTTTATTATGAGTTTACCTGATCAATATAACACTGTTTTAGGACAAAGAGGATTTATACTAAGTGGTGGTCAAAAACAAAGACTAGTTATAGCTAGAGTATTTTTAAAAAACCCTGATCTTATTATTTTAGATGAAGCAACAAGTGCATTAGATAATGTTGTTGAAAAAGAAATTCAATCAAAACTAGATGAGTTGATAAAAGGAAGAATGTGTATTACAATTGCTCATAGACTAACAACAATTAAAAACGTTGATCAAATTTATGTACTAGGTCCTAATGGTAGTGGAATAGTTCAACAAGGAACATTTGATCAACTTAAAAAACAAGCTGGTCATTTTAGAAATTTATATGAAGCGGGATTGATGGAATAATGAATAAAATTATAAATATTATTGGAGCTGGATTATCAGGTTGCGAAGCTACTTATCAATTATTAAAAAGAGGATATAAAGTAAATCTTTATGAAGTTAAAAAAGTAAAGAAAAATTCAGTACAAGTTTTAGATGATTTTGCTGAACTAGTATGCTCTAACTCACTAAGAAGTGATGATTTAAATAATGCTGTTGGAACTTTAAAACAAGAAATGAGAATGTTAGATTCTTTAATTATAAAATCAGCAGAGCTTGCAAGAGTTCCAGCTGGTGGTAGTTTAGCAGTAGATAGAGAAAAATTTTCATCATTTATTACTAATACTTTAAAACAAAATAAAAACGTTACTATTTATGACAAAGAAGTAACCGATTTAAAAGAATTTAAAGATCAAATAGTTTTAATTTGTTCAGGACCTTTAACAACAGAGGGTTTACAAAATCAAATTAATGAACTTGTAGGAAAAGATGACTTTTACTTTTTTGATGCAGTTGCACCTATTGTTACAAAAGATTCTATTGATATGAATATTGCATTTAGACAAAATAGATACGACAAAGGTGATAGTCAAGATTATATAAACTGTCCGATGACTAAAGAAGAGTATGAAAAATTCTACAATGAATTAATTAATGCTGAAATTGCTATAGGACACTTAGAAGAAGAAAGTAAATTAAAATATTTTGAAGGTTGTATGCCAGTTGAGGGTATGGCAAAAAGAGGAGAACAAACTTTATTATTTGGTCCTTTAAAACCACAAGGATTAACTAGACCAGATGGAGTTAAACCTTATGCTGTTGTTCAACTTCGTCAAGATGATGCTAAAGATAGTTTATATAATATAGTAGGTTTTCAAACTAATTTAAAATGACTTGAACAAAAAAGAGTATTTTCAATGATACCAGGACTAGAAAACGCTACATTTATAAGATATGGTGTTATGCATAAAAACAACTTTATTAATTCTCCCAAAGTCTTAAATGAATTTTTACAATTAAAATCTAATCCTAATATCTTTTTTGCAGGACAAATCACTGGTGTTGAGGGTTATGTTGAATCTTGTGTAAGTGGTTTAATTGCTGGTATTAATATCTCTAGATTATTAGAAAATAAAGAACTAATTATTCCAGATGATACAACTGTAACAGGAGCATTATTACATTATATTCATAATACTTCACCAATTAACTTCCAACCAATGAAAGCCAACTGAGGTATCTTAAAAGATTTAGAAGTTTCTAATATGACTAAAAAACAAATCAAAGAAAATAAAAAGAAATTATATTCAGATAGAGCTTTAGAAAATATGCAAATATATATTAAAAAAATCGAAGAATAGGTGATCTTTATGGCTGTTAAAAGTTATTCAATATATTGAACATACTTTAATGAAGAAAATAAACTATTACAAAACAATAATTTTAAAAACCCTAATATGTCTATGAAAGAAAAAATTGATGAAATTTTTGAAATCACATATTTTGGTTTATTTAACTATCAAAATTTAAAATCTAAAACTTTAAATGATATTGAATTATCAGAAATAAGTGAAATATCTAAATATATAACTGAAAATTACTTATTATTTTTTAAATACATTAATTCTGAAACAAAGAAAAAAAGTTTATATAAAGAAGAATTATCAACTCAAGATAAAGAAGAGATTTTTTACATTATTTCAAACATAGCACTACCTTACATTAAAAACAACTCATTTATAAATTCTAATGTTTTAAATAACAACAATTACTCTTTATCATTAGTTTTAATAGAACTTGCTAAAAAATATAAATTTATTTATAACTTAATAGATAGTAATGAAAAAATTGTTTATTTTGGTGCAGCTTATCCTTTATTTGTAACAATGATAATTATTGATATTACAAATGAAAGTGAAATGTTTAATAATATTAAAAGTTTTTATACTAAAGAACGAATATCAAAAACATTTAACAAAGGAAGACCTTTATCACCAGAAGAATACAATTACTACAAATCTGATATTGAAAACTTAAAATTTGATGAAGAGTTTAATGCATTTTTAATTAACTTTAAACAATCTAATTGAACAACATTCTCATTAGATAAAAAATATAAATTATTATTTCAATTATCAAAATTTACAGCGTTATTTTTAAAAGAAAAAATTAAATCATTATGTAGTTTAGATGATGGAAAAGATCTATTTTACAGTTTATATAATTACATGTACTTATTTTTAAAAAAAGATTCAGCTAATGTTTCAGATGAACAAACTTCAAATCAAACATTTATTGAAACTTTAGAAGAAGATGAACCTGATCAATTTCTATCGCCTGTAAATTTTAAAGATTATAATCCATTTAAGATTGGTGAACACATTTCTAAATTAAAAGATTATTCTAAGTTTGTGTGTGATACTGATAGAATAGTTGATTTTTTAAGTCAAGCTTTATATGCTATTAATTATTTAAAAATGATAGAAATGCTAAAAAAAGATAGTTATGAAATTGGTGAATTTTTAATTGAAAGAAAAAAAATCTCACTAGTTAAAACTTTAAATTTATATCAAAAAAACCAAGATGAATTATATGAAAAAACAGATCTATTAAATAGTATTGATAATATTGATTTAAATGGTAAAGTTTTTAAAGAAATGACTAAAAAAGATTATTCACTTAATGATTTAAGTAATAAAAAATCTCAATTAGTTACTATGTTAAAAATAATTTCACTAATGTTAGTGCTTGCTCCTAAAACTGCGAAAAGATTTAACTATTCATGAGAGATGCTATTGAAGTATTATATTATTACGTTTGGTCCATATAAAAAACAGGTCGCTGTTTATAATAAAAAAGATATTGATAGTATAAGAATTCAAGTTAGCAAGCTATTAAATGCTTATAATAGAAATAAAAATAATGAAAATTTCATAGACACACTGTTCATTTTAAATAAATTAGAAAATTTTAAAAATTAATTTAAAAATATATTTGACTTCATATATGAATGTGGTATATTCATATATGTAATTGCCCATGTAGCTCAGTTGGATAGAGCACGCGCCTTCTAAGCGTGAGGTCGGAAGTTCGAGCCTTCTCGTGGGCACCACTTCGAAAACAAACATTCATGCTTAGGCATGAATTTTTTTATATAAGGAGATTATATGAGCAACTTTTACGATGAGTTATTAAGTGATATCAAAAAAGCTATTGATGATAATGATTTTGAAAATGCATTAAAATTAATAAATACTGAACTTTCTATGCCTTATATTCCTGAAAATGTTGAATCTGATTTATTAAAATATTTAAAAATAATTAGAACCGAACAAAACAAAAACTTGTTTGAAAATAATAGAAATTTTAATATTGATAAAATTAGAGAAATGTTAAATTCAAAAGATACTATTCAACAAATGATAGCGATAAAGAATTTAGCTTCAGTTAATATAAGATTACTATTAGAAGATGTAGAAAAATATTTAATCTCTAAAAATAATAGCAACGATAATAAAACGTTTTTACTACTAGCCTTATCAGAACAAGACATTAATATTGATTTTAAAGTCTTAAAAGATAAAGAATATATTATTAATCCAAGTCAAATAGATGTTCAGTCAATTGATTGAAAAATAGAAAAAATAGAAAATAAATTAATTGAATTTATAACTGATAAAAATCCTAGTTTAATTGAAATGTCAAAACAAATTTTATTTTCTTACTTTTTGAATAGTTTTCCTAATATTGATTTAGATGAGATTAATGAAATAGCAGTTGCAGTTTTATATACTACATACGAAATTAATAATATCAATTTAGATTTTGAACAAATAAAAACTAAGATATCATTTAATAAAGATAAAGTAAATTTAATCTTAAAAGTTATAAAAGAAAGTGGTGCTTTTATAGATGAGTAAAATAAACTTTAGTTCTAATAATTACAAGAAATTTAATGATTATAATTATGTAATGAGTCAAGCATTTGGTATAACTTGTTCGTTGTGTGATGAGCAAGAAATTGAATTTGTTGTTAAAAATAGTCCAACTCCACTTGGAAGATTGTTAAAAGATAAAAACTGTAACTTAACTGATAAAGAAGTTGAAAAAATAGCAAAAGAAGAAATTATTAAATGAGAGTCGTTAGAAGAGCAAAATTTTAATAATGATATTGCAACATTTTTATGTTGAGAATGTTGAAACAATTTAACAGAAAAAGAATAAAAATAGTAGATAATAGAAGCAAAAAGAGGTGTTTAAAATGAAATTTATTGATACTGCCAATTTTGTTGTTAAAGCTGGAAAAGGTGGAGATGGTGCGGTTAGTTTTCATCATGCTCTTTTTGTTCCTAATGGTGGTCCTAATGGTGGAGATGGTGGAAATGGTGGATCAGTCTATTTTCAAGGTGATTCAGGAAAACATTCATTACTTGATTTAAAATTACAAAAAAAATATCAAGCTGAAGACGGTATAAAAGGTGATATAAAGAACATGCATGGAGCTAAAGGTGATGACAAAATCATTAAAGTTCCAGTTGGTACAGTACTTTTTGATTCAAAAACTGGTGAAATTTTAGCAGATATTAATAAAGATCAAAAACTAGTTATGATTGCTAAAGGTGGAAAAGGTGGAAGAGGAAACGCAAGATTTGCAAACTCTAGAAATAAAGCTCCAACTATTTTTGAAGCAGGAGAACCTGGTCAAGAATTTGAAATCAAAGCAGAATTAAAAGTTTTAGCTGATGTTGGATTTGTTGGAAAACCAAATGCAGGAAAATCAACTTTATTAAGAGCTATATCAAATTCAAAACCTGAAGTTGCAGATTATCCATTTACTACATTAAACCCACAACTAGGTGTTGCTAGAACTAAAAATGGTGATACATTTGTTGTAGCTGACCTTCCTGGATTAATTCAAGGAGCCAGTTTAGGAAAAGGACTAGGACATCAATTTTTAAAACATATTGAAAGATGTAGAGTTATTTGTCATGTTTTAGATATGTCAGGAAATTATGGAACTGAAGATGTAATTCAAAATTATGAATTAATTAAAGAAGAACTTACTGCATATAATCTAAATCTAGAAAAACGTCCTGAAATTATTGTTCTAAATAAAATGGATTTAGATGAAGCTCAAATAAACATGTTAGATGAAAGAATTATTAATTATTTTAAAGATAAAAACACCGTACAAATTTCAGGATTAAAAAAAGAAAATATCGATCAATTCTTATTTAAGATTTATGATGTTTTAAAAGATGCTAAAGATATTCCTTTATGAGAAATGGAAAATCAAGAATCAAATGAAGATATTGCAATTTATACACTAGAAGAAGAAAAACCAGATATTCAAGTAATCAACAGAGGAAATGGAAAATGAGAAATTTCTGGTGATACTATTCTAAAAATATATCAAAAATTCCCTATTTGAACCGATGATAACTTATTAATGTTTAATGAAAAATTAAAAAACACAGGTGTTTATAAAACGTTAGAAGAACGTGGAATAAAAAAAGGTGATTTTGTTAAAGTGTTTGATTATGAATTGGAGTGAATGGATTAATATGTCAAATAAATTAGAAAATTATTTAAATTATTTAGTTGAATTTATCCAACAATCTGTAAAAGAAGCTAAAGCTGATGGTGTTGTGGTTGGAATTAGTGGTGGAATTGATTCAGCTGTTGTGGCTAATTTAGCTAAAAAAGCATTCCCTGAAAACTATCTAACTGTATGGATGCCAATTTATTCAAGTGATGAAGACTATAAATGTGCAAATGAATTAGTTCAACAATGTGATTTAAAAAATGTAGAAGTTGATTTAAAACCTACATTTGATATATTTAAAAATAGTTTTTCAAACTTAGATCAAGAACCTAATTTGCTATCTATGTCAAATGCAAAAGCAAGACTAAGAATGACAACTTTATACACAATAGCTCAAACTAAAAAATATTTAGTTTTAGGAACTGATAATTTAGATGAATGACACATAGGATACTTTACAAAATTTGGTGATGGCGGAGTTGATCTTGTTCCAATTATTCATTTATTAAAATCAGAAGTTAAACAAGCTGCAAAATTATTAAATGTACCAGAATCAATTATTACAAGACAACCTACAGCAGGATTATGAGAAAATCAAACAGATGAAGCTGAAATTGGATTTAGTTATGATCAAATTGATAGTTATCTACTAGGAAATAATTCAGATCCAAAACTAAAAGAAAGAATAGATTATTTACATAAAATTAGCGAGCATAAAAGAAATATTGCCAAAGCTCCTAAACCATACAATAGAAAAGACTAGTTGAACTAGTCTTTTTAGAAATCTATTAACACTATTAGAATATTAACTTTTCTCACATGTTAAAATAAATTTAGAAACGGAAGTGATTTACATGATACTATATGCTTCAGGTATTGAAATTTTTGGTATTAATGTAAACTTTATAACAATTTTATCTATTTTTATTTTTATAGGTTGTTTCACACTGATGGGTTATTTAATAATCTTATTTGTTTCATTTAGAAGAAGAAAAAGTAATACAAAATTAAAAAAAACAGAAATTCAAAAACAATTGAATTACATTGATGATGAAATAGTTTCTATTATAGAAAATATAAAACAAGAAAAATCTCAATTACAAGAAGAGAGAAGGGTTTAGTTTATGGATGATATTACAAGTAAAAAAACAGATTCTTTTAATTTGTTAAATGAGAATCATTTTACTGAAACAAGTTTAAAAGAAGCAGTTAATACTCAACAACATAATTTAACCGATCAAACTTCATCACAAAATAAAAACCCTTTGTTACTTCCTAAATTTTCTAGAAAAGAATTAGATAATGTCGAAATGCCTGATCAAATTGCAAAAGAAATTAGAATGGAAAAATATAGAATTTTAGGTATTCAATTAATAGGGATTTTACTAGTTCTTATATCAGCATTTTTTTTAATAGTTTATTTTACAGCTAATGAAAAAACTGATATTTTAGGTATTGATAAAGCATATATTCCTAATCCTATTCTTATGGGAATTGTTGGTTTTATAGGTTTAATTATTTTGATTATCGGTTTAGTTGATTATAGACAAATTTTATTAGGTGTTAGAACTTATAAAACAAATTTATTAATAGGAAAAGACACTATACCATTCTTTTTAATTAAACATTATAGATACTTAATTAAAGGACCAATTTATATAAATTGATTATGTTCAACTATTTATTTATATGGATCATTAACCCTTGGAATAATGATAGGAATTAATGAAATATTTAAACGTCAAAATAAAGAACAAATTATTTCTGAAATTATTATTGTTGGAGTGATTTTAATAGCAACAATTTTATTTCATGTGTTTTCATTAATCTCAATTAAATGAAGAAAAGGAAATATCTCTTCATATTATGGTTATGAAATTTTATCTTCAGAAGAAATTAAAGAATCAAAAAAACAAGCTAATAAACAATGTCTTATTGTATTTTTTATAATACTAGCTATTGTATTATTTATAGTATTTATTCCTTATATGTTAATTAGAAAGAAAAAAAGACTATCTTTAATTCCTTTTCTTACACAATAAATAACTAATTTTAAAGGTGATCAATGATGAAAAAGAAAATTGCATTATTTGGAGGTAGTTTTGATCCAATACATACAGATCATGTAAATATAGCTAAAGCATGTTATCAAAAATTAGGTTTTGATCAAGTTTGGTTAATACCAACTTTTTTAAATCCTTTTAAATCAAAGCAAAATAGTTCAGTTGAACATAGAATGGCTATGTTAGAAATTATTAAAAATAAATATGATTTTATTTTTATAAATGATTATGAAATAAAAGCTAACAGATCTGTTCAAACATACGAAACAGTTTCGTATATGATTGAAAAATATCCTGAATATGAATTTTGTTTTATTATGGGATCTGATCAATTAGATCGATTCGAAGAATGAAATAATTTTGATGAGTTAATTAAATTAATTAAATTTAAAGTTTTTAAAAGAAGCGATAATTATAATAAACAAATTGCTTTAAAATACGATTTAGAGATGTTTGATTTCAAAAACAATAATTTATCTTCAACTGATATTAGAAACTTAATAAATCTAGATAAACAAATACCAGAAATAAATAATTACACAAATCTTAACTTGTTATATATGCATGAAAGATTAGAAAAACATATGGATGAAAAAAGATATGTTCATTGTAAAAATGTTGGACAAATGTCATATGAATTAGCTAAGAAATGAAATGTAGATGCACAAAAAGCATTGGTAGCAGGAACTTTACATGATATAACAAAAAGATGAGATAAAGAAAAACAAGAACAATATTTGAATAAGTATTTACCTGAGTTATTAAATGAACCTTTTCCGGTTTGACATTCTTATACAGGGTATTTACATTTAAAATACGATTGATTAATAAAAGATGAAGAAATTTTAAATGCTGTTTTTAATCACACAGTTGGAAGCAAAAATATGTCTATGTTAGATATGATTGTATTTTGTGCAGATAAAATAAGTGTCGAACGAGATTATGAAGGTGTTGAAGAACTTCGTAAATTATGTTTTGAAGATTTAGAAAAAGGTTTCAAAACTTTATTAGAAAATCAATATAAAGTAGCTATTAAAAAGCACGGAATTAATAGTATAGGATTAAAATTAATAGAAACAGTTAAACATTATTTAGGTGAAATTAATGAGTAAAAAATTAGTAATAAGTGCAATGTATGAAGAATTAGAACAATCTATTTTACATTCATCAACTAAATTAATAGAAAATAATGAAATTGTTAAATTATATGAATCAAACGATATATTATTTGCAATTACAGGAATAGGGTTAGTTAATGCTAGTGTTGGATTATCATACATTTTATCAAAATATCATATAGATCAAATTTTAAATATAGGAACTTGTGGTTCATTAAATAAATCATTAAAACAACAAGATTTTGTTATTGTAAAAAAAGCATTTTATTCTTGTGCTGATGCAACTGCATTTGGGTATAAATATGGTCAAGTTCCAAAAATGGAAGAATTTTTTGGACAAAACAATCAACTATTTGAACATGTAAAACAAAATAATAGAATTGTTAGTCAAGTTAATATTGCCTCATCTGATATTTTTATATGTAATAAAAAACACGTTGATTTATTTATAAACAAAATAGATGAAAATATTGATGTTATTGATATGGAATGTACAGGTTTTTTTCACACAGCAAGACTATTTGAAAAAGATATTGTTTCAGTAAAAGTTATTAGTGATGTTTTATTTGAAGAAAAACCTAATTCTTTACAATTCAAAGATTTTATTAAAAAAGCTTCAGAATTAATCTGAGAATTTATAAAGGAAATAACTTTATAATAAACAAAAGTTTACCGCATAAATTAACTATACAAACATCTTAAAATATAATAAAAAAGCAGTTATTGCATAAAAAATGAGATTTTAATTAAAATATCTCGTTTTTTATTCCAGAAATTTATAAAAAATATTTTAAAATCTTACTTAATTATGCTATAATTTAACTATATAATTAACTATATAGGAGGTTAACATGGTAGTACCACTAGAGATACGACAAGTTCCAAGACCAAAGAATACTGTAATTAAAAAATCTGGTTCAAAATGAGCTGTAATTGAAAGAGTTGGTTGTGTAAGAAAAAACGGTTCTAACCAACCAAAAGAGGGTAAAGTGATAGGACACATCATTGATGGTGAGTTTATTAAAAAAGAAGGAATTAAAAAGGAGATTAGCTTTAAATATTATGGTGATTATGAATTAGCTAAATCGGTTTCACAAGATATTTTAAGTGATCTAAAAGAAGTTTATACATCAGATTTTGCCAATCACTTGTATGCAATTTCATTATTACGTTCTATAAATCCAAAAATATCATATAGCAACTTAGAAGAAACATACGAAGAATCTTTTATTTCTAATGAATTTCAAAACTTAAAACTAAGTAAAAATAATATTTCTAAATTTCTAAGATCAGTTGGTCTTGATTATGGAAAAGCGCTTTTATTCATTAGAAACAGAGTTAAAAAAATTGATTATGATAACAGAATTGCTATTGATGGGATGTTAAAAAATAATAATAGTAGAATTAATTCTTTAAATGACTTTTCTTTCAAATCAAAAATTAAAAACAGTAAAAACATATCCATTATAGTTGCTTTCAATGTATCGACAAAAGATGTAATTTGTTCTCTTCCATATCCCGGAAATTGTGTAGATGTCACTAGTTTTCCTTATTTCTTAGAAAAAACAGGTATAACAAAAGGAATTGTAATTGGTGACAAAGCAATGAATAATGAACGCTTTGCAAACATTGGTTTTATACACCCTTTAAAAAGATCCTCGAAAATTTTAGATAAAATTGATGCTTATAATATGTCAGAAAAACTTGACGATAAAGAGAATCCAACATGATGTAAAAAAGTATTTTATGAAGACAAATATTATTATTGTTTTAGAGATGTTAAAAGAGCATTCAAAGAAGAACACGACTTTATGTCAAGCAAAAAATTCTCAAAAGAAAGATATGACAAAATGAAACACAAATTTGGCACTATTGCATATGTTTCTGACCAAGACATAGCATGTCAAGAAGCCTTGAATATGTATAAGCAAAGATGGGAAATTGAACTTGTTAATGACTTTTACAAAAACACTTTGGAACTTGATTCAGTTAAAGTTCATGATGATTTAAGTGTTTATGCAGATGAATTTATCAATATGCTTACATTAATTATTGGTTATAGAATTAAAAATAAATTTGAAGATGCAGGTTTATTTAAAACTAAAACATATAGAGAAATAATGAAAATTTTTAAACAATATAAAAAAGTTCAAATACCAGATAAACCTGATATTTGATACTTAACAAGAGTTGCTAAAAAGAATGAAGAGATAATAAACAAGGTCTTATATAGTTAATTTTTTGGGAAAGTTTTAAATAAACAAAAAGGTGGAAAGAAAGAAAATTCCACCTTTTTTAACTCACTATTTGATCTTCACGATTAGAATATCTGTCTCTTATCCTACGTTTCCCACTTAGTTACAAAAACAGCACGTTTTTAGTAGCTATATTTTTTAAAAAAATATAAATATCTATACTTTTATGCTTAAATATGATATAATAGAAATATGAAAAAGTCAAGAAAAGATACAAAAAGACAATGAAGAACATCAATAGCAAGAGTTAAGAAGGGTGAATATTTATCAATTGGGGTGTCGAGAAGAGATAACAAGGGGTATGAATTCAGATTTGGTTATGGTTATTTACATGAATTGAAAGAATATCACGATGATCCGCTAACTGTGATTAAAGCAATTATTGCAAACTTCCCACTATCTTGAACAAAAGAACAAGCTAAAACAAAATTAGATGAAATCTTCAAAGAGAAAAAATCATTGAAAAAAGAGGTTATAGAAAGGTATAAAGGTTACGAGATTATTGAAAAACTCTTTGATTATTTCGATATTTTTGATAATTGTTCTACTACAAGATCAACAACACTAAAAGATGTTATTATGCAATTAATTTATCAAAGAATTAAAAATCCGATTAGCGTATTTAACACTTACAAAACAATAAAAAAAGAAAGAATAGATACTCATTCAAAAAATTCATTTTATAGATCGTTAGACTATATTGCTAAAAACAAAGATGAAATCCTAAAAAATTTAAATAAAAAGATTTGTGATAATACAAATAGAAAAATCGATGTTTTGTGATTTGATGCAACAACCGCATATTTTGAAACATTTTCAAGAGAAGGGTTTAAAAAGCCTGGTTATTCAAAGGATGGAAAATTCAAAGAAGATCAAATTGTAATAGGAATGGCAACCGATGAAAACGGAATTCCATTACATTACAAAGTTTTTCCTGGAAATAGCACTGATTCAAATACATTTATTCCCTTTATGCTTGAAATTGCAGGCCTTTATGAAATAAACACAGTAACTATTATTGCTGATAAATGTATGAGTGTTAATAGAAATATTAGATTCTTAGAATCTAAAAATTGAAACTATATAATTTCTTATAAGATGAAAGCTGGTAGCAAACAGTTTAAAGAATACGTTTTAGATGAAAAAAATTATATAACTGATGGTTCTTTTAAATATAAAGTTCGTGATATAGCTTCTTTTTACAATAAAAAACGACCAAACGGTCATTTCAGAAAACAGATAATAACTTTTAGTAAAAAACGTGCAATAAAAGATAAAAATGATAGAGATATCTTGGTTCAAAATTTTATTAAAAAGATGAATAAAGATAATTTAGTTTCTTATGACAATTTAGCTGGTTCAAAAAAATATAAGTTTTTTAAACCTATAAATAAAGGTGCTTTTTATGAATTGGATGTAGCAAAAATAAATGAAGATGAAAAATACGATGGATATTATGTTTATGAAACAAATAGAACTGATTTATCTGTAGTTGATATTGTAAATTTATATTCAAAACAGTGACAAATTGAATCTAATTTTAAAACGTTAAAAGGTAAATTGTCACTTCGTCCAATGTATCTATCAACATGAAATCATATTGTTGGATATATTTGTTTATGTTTTGTATCTTTAGTGTTTTTAAATTATGTAGTTTACCTTTTGAATTCTAGATTAGGATTACAAGGTAAAAATAGA
>NZ_LFYS01000055.1 GCF_001199495.1 Mycoplasma sp. HU2014
AACATCTTTTAGTGTTGTTGATCTTGTAGTTGAACAATTATCAAAAATATCGAAATAATCAAAGAGTTTTTCAATAATCTCGTAACCTTTATATCTTTCTATAACCTCTTTTTTCAATGATTTTTTCTCTTTGAAAATTTCATCTAATTTTGTTTTAGCTTGTTCTTTTGTTCAAGATAGTGGGAAGTTTGCAATAACTGCTTTAATCACAGTTAGTGGATCATCATGATATTCTTTCAATTCATGTAAATAACCATAACCAAATCTGAATTCAAACCCCTTGTTATCTCTTCTTGGCACCCCAATTGATAAATATTCACCCTTCTTAACTCTTGCTATTGATGTTCTTCATTGTCTTTTTGTATCTTTTCTTGACTTTTTCATATTTCTATTATATCATATTTAAGCATAAAAGTATAGATATTTATATTTTTTTGTAAAAAATATAGCTACTAAAAACGTGCTGTTTTTGTAACTAAGTGGGAAACGTAGGAAAAATGCAGAAAGTGGTGATTTTGTTTATTTTGATCCACCTTATGATAACTATGAAGAACAAAAAAACTTCACTTCATATAGTAAAGATGGATTTTCTAAACAAGATCAAACTAGACTTGCTGAACTTTTTAAAGAACTAGACAAAAGGAATGTTAAAGTAATGCTAAGTAATCATGACACAAAATTTATAAGAGAATTATATGATGGTTTTGAGATAATAGCAGTAGAAGCCAGAAGAAACATTAACTCTAACGCTTCAAAAAGAGGTTATGTTAAAGAAGTTATAATAAGGAATTATTCTGACTAAATATCGAGGTAAATGTGAAAAAACTAGATTTTAAAGATTGAATTAATAATTTACAAAATACAATAGTAAACTGAGAATATTTTGTAGATTTTGAAAAGGTATTTCAAAAAGCTCAAGATTATAAAAAGAATTAGAATTATTAAGTTCTTTAATCGGTTCAAAAGATATAGAAAATGATTTTAAAAATTTAATAGACAAACATCCAAAAGTTATAAATTGCTTACCTATTCTAATAGCAATAAGAACTACTTAAAAAGAAAATAAAATACTAATAAGAGAAAATAAAGATAATATTTTCGAATTGGAATTTAATACTGAACAATATTTATCAAAAGATAAATATTTAAAATTCTTTATAAACACTGGGTTAATTAAAATATTTGAAGATAAGCGTATTACAAATTTACATGATTACATTAAAAAATTCCCAATTTTGGACACTATATAATTTTAATAATTTACTAAAAAATTCTTATTTTCGTCCATTAAATACATTAAAATATCTAAAAAATTAAATTTTCTTAAATCTAGAGCTAAAAAAGCTCTATTTTTTGTTCCAATTTTATTTAAAAAAAGCTTAAAAAACTAAAAATAGGTGGTAAAATAAATATATATGTATAGTGTTTAACACATAAAAAAGGAGATATAAAATGGCCATTCCTAAAGACATATTAGAAATTCCAAGACCATCTAGTACCAGAGTAAAAGCAACCACAAAAGAAGGTATTTATAATGTTATACAAAGAACATCAATAAGAAAAAATGGAAAGATTATTCCTGTTGAAAAAGGAGTTATTGGAAAGATTATCAATGGTGTTTATCAAAGTATTGAAAAACAAACATATGAAGTAGACGTTAAATCATATGGTTTATTTGCACTAAATGAAAAATTAAACAATCATATCTTTAGAGAACTTTTAAATTTTTA
>NZ_LFYS01000056.1 GCF_001199495.1 Mycoplasma sp. HU2014
CAAAATACAACTCAGATTTCACCGAATGCTTAGAAATCGGTTGATTTACAAATGAAGACGGTGTAGTTGAAATTCAATCTTTTCATTATAAGACTAAAAAAGTACCTAGTGAACTACCTAAGCACATTACAAGCTTGAAATTTGCTTTTTGAAAGAACATAAATACAAAAATACAAGGTATCGAAAACTGAGACACTTCAAAAGTAACTGATATGAGTTTTATGTTTTACAATGCTAAAAGATTCAATACAAATATCTCTAATTTTAACACTTCAAAAGTAACTGATATGAGTTTCATGTTTAGTCGAGCAGAAAGTTTTAATCAGAACATATCAAATTGAGATACATCAAAAGTTATTTACTTTTGTGACTTTGTAACTAACTCAAACCCCAACTGAAAAGATACCCACAAACCAAAATTCAATCAAACATAGAGTTATATACCTTATATACCTACCAATTAGAAAGGACACAAAATATGAAAAAAATACTTTCATTTCTTTCATTTCTTTCAATTTCTATAACCCCCAGTTTATCAGTCACTTCTTGTATTCCAATAATTTCAGATAATCCAAACATTAGTGATTTATATTCATTTGATTTAGATTTTTCAAATCCTGAAAAATATGGTGGTTGAGAAAAAATAAAACAAAACTATGAACAAGAAATAACAAAACAGGAACAACAATTAAAAGATTTAGAACAACAAATAAAAGATGATAAAGAAACATCAAAAGAACTAAAAGACTTTTTAAACCAAACCACTGTATATATGACTGAAATACAAATATCAGTATGAAAATGTATTGTTTCAGAAGCAAAATTCAACTTAAACAACAAAACAAAAAAATACAAAACTAAACTAGAAAAACAGCTTCAAGAAACAATAAATTTTATTAATAATTGAAAATTTATGAAACCTGAAGATTTATCTGAAGAAGAAAAGTTAATGTCAAAACCTGATGTTGAAATATGAACTAGAATTCAATCAACATTAAAAACTAAATTAGAGTATTTCAAATCATTAGATAAAAACTAATAAGTTATATACCTTATATAACTTATATAACGCTTAGAAAGGACTTTATGGCCAAAGTAAAGAAATCTCAAATTCTATCTCTTATAGGTGCTTGTTTAGCTGTTCCAGCTGTTATTGTTGTTCCAACAGTGCTTGTCTTAAAAAGTAAAGATGAACCAAAACAACCAACTCCACCAACACCACCAAATCCAGATGAAACCAACAATGATAAAAAACCTGATAGTGAAGTTGTTCCAACTCCAGATATACAACCTTCACCTCAACCTGAAGTTGAACCTCAACCTACAGAAGACACAAACCAAATCAGAATTGAGGTTTTAAACCTTTTAAACCAAAAATTTGAAGAAAGATTAAATATCATTATTGATGTTATTAATACATTAAGTACTCAAAAAGATAAAAATGAAGAAACAAAACACAAAATAGAACTAGAAAAACAAAAACTTCAAAGAGATATTGATAACTTAAAAGCTTTTACAAACCAAGATGATTCTAGTTTTACATTAATAACAGATCAACTACAACACCAAATAACGAGTTATCAAAATCTAGTAGACAAACATAATCAAGAAGTTTGAAAACTCCAAGATGATATACATAAATATCTACAAAATCGTTTTAAGTTAGAAAAACAATTAAATGATAATACAACTAAACTTAATTCTTTAAAACAAAACTTTGAACAAGAAGAAACTTCACTTACCAAACTTAAAAACGAAAAACAAAAATTAATTAATCATCTTCAACAACAACAATCAACTCAACAAACAACTTTAGACAAACTTGAAAAACAATTAGAAGAATTAAGACGTGAAGAAGCAAATTTAACTAATGTAATTGATCAAAGAAACAAACAAATTTCTGCTCTAAATACTCAAATATCTGACCAAATCAGAGATATAAATCAACAAGAACAAGATATTAAATCAAAACAAGCTGAAAAACAACGTTGAGAAAATGCTTTAGTAACTCAAGCAGAAACTAAAAAGCAAAGATTAACTAACATCAAAAATCTTATTAGAGATATTTTAAGACTTGAAAATGAATTATCTACTTAAAAATAACAAGTTATATAACTTATATACCTTATATACCTACCAAATAGAAAGGAATTATCAATTATGGTTAAAAAGATAATTATTGATTTAGATGAAGAGCTGCATAAACAAATAAAAGAAAAAGCAAAGTCAAAAGGTATGACTATTGCTTCTTTAGTTAAATATTTAGTTTTTAGTAACGATGAATTTAAAAAAATGCTAAAACAATTTAAAAACTTATATACCTTATATACCTACCAATTAGAAAGAACATACTTATAAATGAAAATCATAAAAACAAAAGAACTTCACTTCTTATAATAAAGATGGTTTTTCAAAACAAGATCAAATTAGACTTGCTGAACTATTTAAAGAACTAGATAAAAAGAATGTTAAAGTAATGTTAAGTAATCATGACACAAAATTTATAAGAGAATTATATGATGGTTTTCAAATAATAGAAGTAGAAGCTAGAAGAAACATTAACTCTAACGCTTCAAAAAGAGGTTATGTTAAAGAAGTTATAATTAGAAATTATAATAATTAAATTTTGAGTTAAATGTGAGAATCTAGACTTTAATCTTGAATTAATACCTACCAAAAACAACATTTTCACAAACTAAAACACTAGAATTCCATAGTTTTAGTTCCTATAAATCAAAATATTAAATAACAATTATAAATTAAAAGGAGAATGAAAAATTATGACAAAAAAACAATTAGCAAAACAATTAGCAAATGAATTAAACTTAAAACAAATAGATTCTTATGAATATGCAACCAAATTATTTAGCTTAATAGCTGAAGAATTAGAAAACGGTAATAAAGTTGAAATTTCTGATTTTGGAGTTTTTAAACCAATCACAACAAAATCAAGAACGGGTTTTAACCCAATAACTAAAGAAAAAATAGAAATTCCTGCTAAAAATACAGTTAAATTTAAAGTGTCTAAAAAATTAATAAAAACTGTCAAATAGCAATTATCATAGACTTAATTAAGTCTATTTTTTATTAAATTATTAAACTTTAAATAATAACTCAAGCAAAAAGTGTGTAAATACACGCTAATTGCTTGTGATTGGAGTGATTTATATGAATAAAAAATATAGTTATAAAGATATTTCTGCTTGATTTTTATCTAAAGAAAGTATGACTCATAAAAAGTTACAAAAATTAACTTATTATACTGAAGCTTGATCTTGTGCTTTATTTGGTAGCAACATTTTAAGTGATACTTGTTTTCAAGCTTGAATTCACGGTCCTGTTTCTGTTGAATTATGAAATGACTATAAAGAATTTGGTTGAAATGATATACCTAAACAAGAATTTGATGAAAGCATTTTTGATGAATATACTCTTAACCTTTTAGACTCAGTTTGGTATACATATGGTAAAAAATCAGGTTTTGAATTAGAAGCTTTATCTCGTTCTGAAGAACAGCAAGAAAAGATTTAACTGAATTTGAACAATCAAATCAGTTAATTAGTTATGAAGATATGAAAAACTTTTATAAAAGCATTTATATAGGTGACTAATTTTAAAATAAAAAAGAAAGAAAGAGGTGACAAACAATGAAAAATAATAAAAACAACAACATTAGATTTATTTCGCGAGATTCTATATCTGAAGAAGAATTAATAGCTGAAGCAAAACGTAAAATTGATGATACATTTAATGATAAAGAGTTTGTTGCTCTTTTAAAAAGACTAGAAAAAATGTAATACATAATTAGAGTCTTTTTTTATTTTATTAAAGTTTAATAAAAATCATCAAATAAGGAGATTGTTTTTTATTACTAAATAATAATTTTTGTTGAGATATGGAGCTATTAATAGGGTTTAAAGAGATTTTAATATCATAATAAAACCAAAGATTTTGGATTTAAAAATAATATTAATTTAGATGTTTTTTTAGGTTTTTAAAAACATTTATTGTGCTAAAACTAGTGTGTTTTTATGAGAATAATAAATTTATTGTGCTAAATTTAATGCAATTTTGTGAGAATGATTTGACACTTAAATTTTGTGTGGGATTCCACACTTTTTTAAGTTTAAATTATAAAAATAAAAAAAGAGAGATAAATCTCTCTTCTGCACAGAATCCCGCATACTTCATATCATTTGATATATACGCTTAAGCTTGCTGAGGTTGTTCTGCGTCTTACTTATTTTGTGGTTATTTTTATTTTTGGTTGAACTCACAGTCTTCCTTGGTCTAGAATAACCTAAACTCCCAAAAATTGTTTTTTTTATTTAACTTTCCACCAAAAGTTAGAATTTTAAAAGAACAAACCTTAGATAATAAACACCGCTAAACAATGTTTACATATAAAAAGATAACGCGTTTTATTTTGAAGTTCTCAATTCATAGAAAATAAATATAAATTCTTAAATAAAAAGACATTTTTTCTAATTTGGTAAAATTTTTTAGGTAAATTTGGTAAAAAATATTTCTTAAATCTTGTAAACTTTTTTCTTAAAAATTGTAAAAAAACTTATTTTTATATTTTTATCCCAAAAACTATATCATATTCGGGACAAATTTTAATTAAATGACTGATTGATAGGTATATAAGTTATATAACATATATACTTTTTTAGTTAAACATACAGGAGAAATTTAACCGGAATTCCGGTATTTTTTCTTGTGTTTGAGTAAAAGTTTACAGAATTTAGAATTCATCATTACTTAATTTAGTTAAAATTGGTGGATGATTTATCATTTAAAAACTCATCTTTTAAAATTGATAACAAAATACAATTAAATTTTGTTTGTTTATATTCTTCAATTAAATCTGTTAATGAAAAACCAGGAGTTGAAGTGTTTTTAAAAGACAATTTATTTCAATCTAATTCTTTGAAATATATTTTAGCTTCAGGGTTTTTAATTTTAATAAAAATATATTGTCTATTTTTGGATAGTTTTTTAGGATCATAAATAATCTCATTATAGTCATAATAACCTTGTCTATGAACAGCAAAATCTCAATTATAAAGTTTTTTGTTGAAGTATTTTTCAGTTTTTACTGTGTTATTATGTAAAAAGACTTCAAAATCATCATGTTTTGTTTGTTTTCTTTTAATAATTCTCTTATTATTAACTACTGTTTCAATTCCTTTATTAATTCATATTTGAAAAACTGAATTAACATCATATTCTCTATTGTTAACTAAAAAAGAATTTGATTTTAATTCTAGTTCATAAACCAACTTTGCTGTTGGTTTAACTTTACTTTGTAAACTATATCTTTGAAAACATTTAGGTAAAATAAAAGCAACTATACCACTTTCATCCAATGATTTGTTTAAAAATTCTAAAGCTAAGTTTCCTTTTTTTCCAAAAGGTGGATTACCTATGGTTATTGTTTCTTTATCAAATGGTATTTTATATTGTAAATAGTTTGTTTCTATAATCTTTTCTTTATCAGAAAAATTAGAACCATCTATATCTATTGTGATTATATTTTGTTTATCAATTCCTTTTTTAACTAGTGAATTGTAGAAATTACCACTTCCAACAGATGGTTCAATGAATTTTTTGTTTTTTGAAGATGGAAATAATGAAAAAAGTTTATCTACTAGAAAGTCAGTTATTTTTGGATTTGTAAAAAATTGGTCTAACTGTTTTGTTTTATTCATCAGAATCATCTCCTTTTATTAATTTTATGACATTATTATGTCATTTTTTGTTCAATTCTTTTTCAAAAATATTAATATTTACATCTAGCGTACAAAATTCTTTTGAATATTGAAAAGCTTTTCTAACATAAGGATACAATCCAAAAATATTGTTTTCTTCTTGTGTTTTAATTTTTTCTTTTAAAGTTTTATAATCTAATTTCGTAGGTAAATCATCAAAAAAATTGTTTAAAGCAATTCTTACATCATTACTTAAAAAGTCCTCTCCCTTAAAGAAAGTTAGTCCTTCATTAGCAACGACAAATATATAAATACACAAACTTTTTGGTAAGTTTGAATTTCAAGTTGGGCGAGAATTTTTTGTTTTAGAGAATTTAATTTCAATAGGAAAAACCACTGACCCACAAAAAACAAGAATATCAGGAAAATTTTGAGAACCATAAGGTTCTACAATAAAATGATTTTTTAAGGTTTTGAAAGGATTTTTAATGATTTCAATATTATTTTTTGAGAGAACTTCTTGTTTCAAATCATCTCATTTTTTGTTTATGAGATTTTTATCTTGTTTTGATATGTTTTTTTGATTTGGAAATTCATATGTTTGAATATCATTAATTGTTTCTTTTTTATTAATAGAATTTAGTTTTACAAAACTAGAAATATTTAGTAATTTTACAATTCTATCTTCAAATTCAGAACCTTTTTGAGCTTGTATAAAATTTGTGTAATTTTTATCTAAATATTCAAAAACATCTGCCAAACTCTCTCTCTCTCTCTCTACAAGAGCATTATTTTTATTTGAACTATTACTCATTTTTTTATTCTTTCCTTTTTCTAAAATAATTATATCAATACATCTATTTTTATTTAAAATAATATTTTGCTGAAATAATATTTTATAACAAATATAGGGTTCGATTGTTATGGTAGATTTATGAACAATTTAGTTGGATTTCCGACCTTTTTGTCTCTATGATTAAACAAAACTTTACAAGAGATTACCGATTGAAAATAAAAAAAGAGAACTTGGAGTTCTCTTGTGTGTACTTTGATTGTACTTATCGATTATTAAAAACACTCATTACCATTGTCATATAGTTTTCTTGGTCAAAGGTAGTATATCTGACGTCAACTCATGTTTTGTCATCCTGAATTTCTCGCAAATGCTGAATAGGAAGTTACATTTGATGTGTTTCATTTAGAAATATCTTGATTAAAGTTTTTAGCAAAGAGAAACATACCACTCATATCAGTTACTTTAGATGTATTTCAATTATTTAATGGTTGGTTGAATGATTCTGCTTCTCGGAACATATAACTCATATCAGTTACATTTGAGGTGTTTCAAGATGATATATCTTGGTTAAATTTTTCAGTATTAGCAAACATTCTAACCATATAAGTTACATTTGAAGTGTTTCAGTTACCAATGGGTTGGTTGAATGATTCTGCATTATTAAACATGTATGACATATCAGTTACTTTTGAAGTGTTAAAATTAGAGATATTTGTATTGAATCTTTTAGCATTGTAAAACATAAAACTCATATCAGTTACTTTTGAAGTATTTCAATGGTTTAAAGGTTGATTGAATAAGAAAGCTCCTCAAAACATACCATTCATCTTTTTCACTCTAAATGTATTTCAGTTACCAATGGGTTGGTTGAAACTAAAAGCATTTTTAAACATACACTGCATATCTGTTACATTTGAAGTGTTTCAGTTACCAATGGGTTGGTTGAAGTTTCTAGCTGATTCAAACATTCAACTCATATCAGTTACATTTGAGGTGTTTCAGTTACCGATAGGTTGGTTGAAGTTTAGTGCATTATCAAACATTTGACCCATGTTAGTTACACTTGAGGTGTTTCAGTTACCGATAGGTTGATTGAAGTTTTGAGCTTCATAAAACATACCACTCATATTAGTTACATTAGAAGTGTTTCATCTTGATATATCTTGATTGAATTCAGAAGCTTTAGCAAACATTCAACTCATATCAGTTACATTTGAGGTGTTTCACTTTTCTATTCCTTTGATTTCAGAATTTTTATTAGCTCGAAAAGCACCTTCTAGACTTGTGATGAATTTTGGTAGGTGAGTTGGAACAAATTTAGTTTCTGTATTAAATTCTTCTATTTTTCCATTTTCATCATAACCAATTTGGGTGCAAGTTGTACCATTATATGTTGCTTCTTGTCTTTCCGGTCAAACCTTTTTAAATGAAAGTTCTAATTTAAAATGATTATCATTTTTGTATTTAATGTCAAAGGTTTTGTTGTTGTTTGTACCAACTGTTGGTTTTGACTGTGAATCACTTAAAGCTAAATTTATGTGGTTAAAGAAAGCATATTGTTTTCCTTTTTGTTTTAACCTATTAAAAATGTCTTGATAAGTTCAACCTGCTCAAGTGTCACTAGCAATTTCATCATCTCAAACTTTGTTTACATATTTTGCAAACACTTCTTTTGCTTGAGAGATTTTTGTATTGATTTGTTGTTGAATTTCTAGAAGTTGTTGTAATTTTTCTTGTAGTTCTTGTTGAACACGTTGGATTTGAAGGTTTAAATTGCTTAATTCATCTACTAAGTGACTAATGTCTTGATTTAATTGGTTGATTTGGTTAACAAGTTCTTCATTTTCTTTGTTTAGTTTGTCTCGATAAGGTTCAAGATTGTCTAGTAATTCTTTTAGTTGACGTTTAGCTTGAACTAGTTCAAGATATTTATCTTCACCATCATCAATTTGTTGTTGAAGTTGAGTTATGTTGGTTAATAATGTTCTAAGTTCATTGATTTTTTGAACAGTGTCAATTTCAGTTGGTTTAGAAGTTGATAGTAATGAATAAGTTGTTGTTGGGTTGTTTCGATTGATTTCAGTGTTGATTTCATCTAACAGTTCTTGATTAAACTCAAGTTCTTTTTGAAGTTCTTGTAATTGTTTTGTAAGTGATTTCAACCTGTTTTGTTGCTCAGCATGTGGGTTTACAGGTGTAGTTGAATCTGGAGTTACATTATTAGAGTTTTCGTCATTATTTGGGTTTTTAGGTGTGTTTTGAGTTGTTTTACAAGACACAACACCAAAAGTTGCTGTTGATGATAATGCTAGTATTGAAAGTGTAGATAATAATTTCTTCATTTATGTAAATCCTTTCTAATTTATGTGTAAGTTATATAAGGTATATAACTTTTTAACTTGTTTTAGGAACAGTTAATCTAGATAGTTGTTCTTGAAAATTTTTGATTTGTCGTTCAAGTTGTTGTTTTTGAGAATTGTATTGTTCTAAGTTAATTCTACCACTTTGTAGTTGAGAGTTTAATTGTTCTTTTTTAGTTTCTAATGATTGGATTTGTTGAGTTAATCTTAGTTTTGTTGCTAATGTAGAGTCAACTTGATTTAAAAGAGTGTCTGCTCTTTGTCTTATTTGATTAATTACTTCTAACATTTGATTGTTTTTAGTTTCGATTTGTTCTAATTTTTGTTTTAACTCATTGTATTTAGATTCAAAGCTAGTTTTTAATGAAGTTAATTGTTGGTTCAATTGCTCATCTTTTTGTTGAAGTTGTGTTTGTAAATTTGATAGATTTTGATTTAGTTGATCAATAGTTAATTGCGTTGTTCTTTTTAACTCATTATATTGAACTTGAAGTCTATCTTTTTCATTTCTTAAGTTTTGTATAGTTCTTTGTAATTGACTATCATTTTCTTCTAACTCTCTAATTCTTGTTTCTAATAAAGTTTTGTTTTGATTCAATTCAGTTAGTTGTTGAGTTAGTTGAGAGATTTGTTGTTCTTTAGATTGAATTGAGTTGTTTAACTGAGAGATTTGTTGTTCAAGTTGTTGTTTTTCTTGATTAGTTTGTTCATTTTGTTCTTCTAACTCTCTAATTCTAGTTTCTAATGAAGTTTTAGTTGAGTTTAATTCAGTTAATTGTTGAGTTAATTGTTGTTTTTCAGTTTGAAACTCTTGAAGTTGTTGTTGCATTTGGTTATTTAATATTTGTTTATCTTGAGTAAGTTGAGAGATTTGTTGTTCTTTAGATTGAATTGAGTTGTTTAACTGAGTTATTTGATTATTAAGTTGTTGTTTTTCAGATTGAAACTCTTGAAGTTGTTGTTGCATTTGGTTATTTAATATTTGTTTATCTTGAGTAAGTTGAGAGATTTGTTGTTCTTTAGATTGAATTGAGTTGTTTAACTGGTTGATAGTTAATTGTGTTGTTCTTTTTAACTCATCATGTTGAACTTGAAGTCTATCTTTTTCATTTCTTAAGTTTTGTATAGTTCTTTGGGATTCACTATCATTTGTTGCGATTTGAGCTTGTAATTCACCAATTCTTGCTTCTAATGAAGTTTTAGTTGAGTTTAATTCAGTTAATTGTTGAGTTAATTGTTGTTTTTCATTATTTAAGTCACTTATTTGTTTTTGAGTTGTTAGTTTAAAATTTATTAATTCAGTTGTTTTTAATTCTAATTGACTAGTGATGTCTTTTAATTGTTTATTTAACTGAGTTTGTTTTTTAAATTCTTCTATTAGTTTTTGCTCTGTTTCTAAAAACTTTTGTTTAAGTTCATCTAAAGAATATTTAGTTTCATTTATATTAACAGATTGAGGTTTATTAGCTATAGCAATTCCAGGAGCAGCATAAACAGCAACTGCAATTGTTGTTCCAATTCCAGCAAGAAATGATAACAATATTTTTGTTTTTTTTAATTTTTTATTTTTAAAAGAATTATTAATTTCATTAAACAATTCTTCTTGAATATTTATTTGTTTTTTCATAGGATTCACCTTTTCTATTTGTGTAAATGTTTGTTTATTTTCACACCAAATGGTTAGGTAAATCTTGATATTTGCTATGAACGTTAAAAATCTATCAAGTAAATTCACCCGATAGTTGTCATATTCATTTTTTGTGTTTGTTTTTTTCTAATAATAATTATATCAAAATGGTTTAAGTTTGTGTGGGATTTGGGTAAAAATCTGGGATTTGAATCCTGAACTTTTCACGTTCGTGTGACTAGTTTAGGTTTTTATTAATATCTTTCGTGCATTGATTTACATCTTTTTCGGTTATTTTTAATGCAGATAAAATTATTTTTTGAGTCTTGCTTAAACCATAAGAACTTACATATGTTTTATTGAATTTTGCTAACTCCATTTTTGATAATTCACTAAACAATGTGTTTACTGTATGATGACCATTTTCAGCTAAAAATTCTTTCATACAATAACTGAAATATGATCTAACAATCAATGCTAAAAATGAAATAAACATTTTTGATTCTAAAACCAATCTATCTTGAACATTAAATTTATTTAAATCAAAAGTGGTCTTAACAGTTGAAAATGCTTTTTCAACAAGATCTCTTTTCTTGTATTGAGTAAGTATAAATTCTAAATCAGAATCAACGTTTGAAACTATTATTGAGAACCCTGCATTTTTGTGAACTTTTTCAAAAACATTTTCTTTTAAAAAAACAACTTTTTGATTATTTTCATCAACATTAATATCAAAAAAGTTTTTGTATTCTTTTTTTAAAACTTCAATATCTAATTTT
>NZ_LFYS01000057.1 GCF_001199495.1 Mycoplasma sp. HU2014
GAATATTTATCAATTGGGGTACCGAGAAGAGATAACAAGGGGTTTGAATTCAGATTCGGTTATGGTTATTTACATGAATTGAAAGAATATGACGATGATCCGCTAACTGTGATTAAAGCAATTATTGCAAACTTCCCACTATCTTGAACAAAAGAACAAGCTAAAACAAAATTAGATGAAATCTTCAAAGAGAAAAAATCATTGAAAAAAGAGGTTATAGAAAGGTATAAAGGTTACGAGATTATTGAAAAACTCTTTGATTATTTCGATATTTTTGATAATTGTTCTACTACAAGATCAACAACACTAAAAGATGTTATTATGCAATTAATTTATCAAAGAATTAAAAATCCGATTAGCGTATTTAACACTTACAAAACAATAAAAAAAGAAAGAATAGATACTCATTCAAAAAATTCATTTTACAGATCATTAGATTATATTGCAAAAAATAAAGACGAGATTCTGAAAAACTTAAACAAGAAAATTTGTGATAACACAAATAGAAAAATTGATGTTTTGTGATTTGATGCAACAACCGCATATTTTGAAACATTTTCAAGAGAAGGGTTTAAAAAGCCTGGTTATCCAAAGGATGGAAAATTCAAGGAAGATCAAATTGTAATAGGAATGGCAACCGATGAAAACGGAATTCCATTACATTACAAAGTTTTTCCTGGCAATAGTGCTGATTCAAATACTTTTATTCCTTTCATGCTTGAAATTGCAGACCTTTATGAAATAAACACAGTAACTATTATTGCTGATAAAGGTATGAGTGTTAATAGAAATATTAGATTCTTAGAATCTAAAAATTGAAACTACATAATTTCTTATAGAATGAAAGCTGGTAGCAAACAATTTAAAGAGTATGTTTTAGATGAAAAAGATTATATAACCGATGGTTCTTTTAAATATAAAGTTCGTGATATAGCTTCTTTTTACAATAAAAAAACGACCAAACGGTCATTTCAGAAAACAGATAATAACTTATAACAAAAAACGTGCAATAAAAGATAAAAATGATAGAGATATCTTAGTTCAAAATTTTATTAAAAAGATGAACAAAGATAATTTAGTTTCTTATGATAATTTAGCCGGATCAAAAAAATATAAGTTTTTTAAACCTGTAAATAAAGGTGCGTTTTATGAATTAGATGTAGCAAAAATAAATGAAGATGAAAAATGCGATGGATATTATCTTTATGAAACAAATAGAACTGATTTATCTGTAGTTGATATTGTAAATTTATATTCAAAACAGTGACAAATTGAATCTAATTTTAAAACGTTAAAAGGTAAATTGTCACTTCGTCCAATGTATCTATCAACATGAAATCATATTGTTGGATATATTTGTTTATGTTTTGTATCTTTAGTGTTTTTAAATTATGTAGTTTACCTTTTGAATTCTAGATTAGGATTACAAGGTAAAAATAGAATTACTGAACATAAAATGATTAACGTTATTAAAGATGTCAAAGAAATTGAGGTATTTGTAAACAAACAAAAAACAGAAACAATACAAGTGTTTAATGATGGGTTAAAAGAAAGTTGAGATACTTATCACACTCTTTTAGAAGTTTTAAAAAAATAACATTTGACTTATAAATTTAGGTTTATAAGTTTAAACTGTTATTTTTATGCTTAAAGTGGGAAACGTAGGAAATAAATAAAGCCTTTAAAGACTTTATTTTACAATATTTGTTATAAATTGACTTAAACCACCTAATAATAAAACTAAAATCCCTGCAACTATTAAACTTACTGATATTAAAGATAAAAATGTTTGTCTTTTACTATTTTACAATATTTGTTATAAATTGACTTAAACCACCTAATAATAAAACTAAAATCCCTGCAACTATTAAACTTACTGATATTAAAGATAAAAATGTTTGTCTTTTACTAGTTTTTTGAGTATTAAAAGTAATTGCACTTTTCTTTTTAATATAAAGTTGTAATAACCCACCAATTATTAATAACATTACTCCAACTACTATATTAACTATTAAAATAATATATTTTGCATCCATTTTATAATACACAATTAAAACTTTCTAAATAAAGTTCATCATATTTTACTGACTTATTAGTATTTATTAAAGCGCTAACTTGATCGTTTATTATTTTAAATACATTAGTTAAAAACTGTTGATCGGTAATTGTAATATCAACATCAGCTCCTGTAATGTATGATCTACAAACTACTGTATTTATAGTTTGTTTAGAGTTAATTTGACTAATTAAATCTCAAGTTTTTTTAGTATTTAATGTAGCATTATAGTTTAAATAAAATAAACTTTGAATATGATGTTGTAAAAATGCTCTTCCTTTTTTAATGGTTTGAATACTATTTTTATTATTATCAAAAATTACTATTTCATCATTTCTTAATTCAACATAATAATCATTAGAACCTGCTAATATTTTTAAAAACTCAATTTCATCAATAGTATTAAAATCTTTAATATCTACATTGTATCTATTAACTATTTTGAAATCGGTTATATTGTTATCTAACACTAATTGATTGACTCTTATTTTTAAATCTTCAAAAGACCCTATTTTACGATTTTGTGTACAGTTAATTGATAAGAAATTGCCTGGTTTTCTCATTTCTTGATCTGTAATATCACCAATTGCAATAATATCTTTTGATACTAGATCTCTTAAAACTAATGCTTTTTGTGTTTTTAGTAATTTATCTTCATTTCAAATATTAACTTTATTTCAATCAAAATCTATATAAATCATTATTTAAAATCCTTTCAATCATTTTTTGCTAATTGTTTTAAATTATGAAAAGGATAATTATTTTCTAAATATTTATATACACCTAGATTCACTTTCATAAATGGATAAATGTCTGTGACATATTTTTTTAATGCTTGTTTGAAAGTTAAATTATTATCAATTACTCCTTTAATTACTAAAAACATAAAGATAGTAGATGCACTTCTACTAATACCTAATTGACAATGAGTGTATAAGGTTGTGTTTGTATCATTTTCTAATAAGAATTTAATAGCTGGTGCAAAAAGATCATCACTAAAATCATCTACATCATGAGAATCTAATAAATTAATAGCTAATTTGTTTTTTGTTAAAATAAAGTTTTTTGTTTTATATAAAATTTCTTCATCACTATTTGATAGAATGTTATAAAAAATGTTACTTATTTTTAATTCTTTTTGTGGGTTAATTAATTTTTTAGAAAATTGATCTCCCAAGTAAATATTGTCTATTATTCTTTCACAAGGCATTATGATTCCACTCCTAACTTTTCACGTACCAATGTTGCTATGTTTGTTACTTTTGGTCCATAAATAATTTGAACTTGATCACCAATTTCTTTATAACCATATGGTTTAGTTTTATTTACAATTTCTTTATTGAATTTTGTTTTATCGTACATTGTAACTCTTAATCTAGTTACACAGTTTGCCATAATTTTAATATTTTCAGCTCCTCCACAACCTTCAATAATATTGTTTAAAAACTCTTCATCATATACTTCTTTTTTAGAAGATGTTTGGTTGGCTTCAAGTTTTTGAATTTCTTTTAATTCTTGTTCTAATTCAATATCTTCTTTTTTGTTTTTTAATTCTTTGTATTCTTTTTTAGTTACTAGATGAGTTAAACCACCCTCTTGGCGACCTGGTGTTTTGTAATTGAATTTTTTAATCATAAAGTAAAATACTACAAAATAAATTGCACCAAAAATTGGACCAAGAACTAAAGTTCCTCAAACGTTAGATATTAATTTAAAGTTAATTGGGTTAACTATTAATCAAGTAATAATACCACTACCACGGGTTGTAACTGATGCAAAATTAAACACATACATTAACATATTTTGAAGACCAGCAAATATAGCATGAAATATATATAATACTGGTGCTACAAATAAGAATGTAAATTCAATAGGTTCAGTTACTCCTGATAAAAATGAAACTGTAGCTGCAGAAATAATAGAAGAGCCATAAACTTTTCTATTAGCTTTTGGCATTACAAAAAACATTGCAAGAGCAGCACCTGTAAGGCTAAACATATTGTTTACAAAAACACCATTTGTTGCTCAAGTGTCTTTTGCTGTTATTATTTCTTGAAAAGCTAATTTAGATAATGATATATTTATTATTCCAGTAATTTGATTACCACTAGGATCTGTTCACTGTCCACCAACTGGAGTGTAATAAATAAAGAAGTTTAATACTTGGTGTAATCCAAAAGGAATTAAAGCACGGTTAAGTGAATAATATAAGAATGGAGAAAATGCACCTAATTTTTTTAAACCTTGACCACTATAAAATAAACCTTTGTTTAAATAAATTCATATATAACCTAATAACAATCCGAATAATCAACCGGCTAAAGTAGCAGCAACTGGTGAAAATTTAGGACCTCCAAAAAATGAAAGTACTTCTGGGAATTTTAATTTATATGTGTATTTATGGATTAGATAACCTAATAATCCAGCTAGCATCCCACCAAATGCACTATATTGAAATGATAATACTCCAAATCTTTGTTTTAATCCAAAAATATCTTTAATTTGTTTTGAAACACCATCTACTATTATTGTTGCTTTAGCAGGATCTGTATATATAACTTTTAATATCAATGCTGTTGCTAAGTGCATAGCAGCATAAGCCATCAACCCAGAAAGTGCAGCAGACACCTTTTCAGATCTTGCTAACCCAGCAGCCAATCCTACAGCTACTAAAAAGTCGATGTTGGTAATAGCTATCATACCTAAATCTTTAATCGCATTAATTGTTAACTCTAATGCTGCTGGTGGTTTATTAGTACCAACATACTTAGCAGCTAAAATAGCTTGACCAGTATATCCAATAGCCGCTATTAATGCTAATAATGGAATTACAGTCACTGGAACTAAAATAGCACGACCAAATGTTTCTAAATTAGATCTAATATTAAAGAAATATGTTTTAAATTTTTCTTTGTTTTGTTTTATAAAATCATTTTTCAAACCAACCATCCTCCTTGTCTATTTTTTAACTATATAAAAAGTACAATTTCTTTATGGATTTGTACTTTTTAAAAACTATTTGATAATCGAAATTTTAAAATTATATTATAGTTATTATGATTCAATACCTAATTTTTCACGAACCAATGTTGCTATGTTTGTTACTTTTGGTCCATAAATAATTTGAACTTGATCACCAATTTCTTTATAACCATATGGTTTAGTTTTATTTACAATTTCTTTATTAAATTTTGTTTTATCATACATTGTAATTCTTAATCTAGTTACACAGTTTGCCATAATTTTAATATTTTCAGCTCCTCCACAACCTTCAATAATATTGTTTAAAAACTCTTCATCATATACTTCTTTTTTAGTAGATGTTTGGTTGGTTTCAAGTTTTTGAATTTCTTTTAATTCTTGTTCTAATTCAATATCTTCTTTTTTGTTTTTTAATTCTTTATATTCTTTTTTAGTTACTAGATGAGTTAAACCACCTTCTTCGCGACCTGGTGTTTTGTAATCGAATTTTTTAATCATAAATGTGAAGATACCAAAGTACACACCTAACATTACTGGTCCAACTACTCATGTACCTCAAACATTTTGAATTAATCTGAAGTTTGCAGGGTTAACTATTAATCATGTAATAATACCACTACCACGTGTTGTGACTGCTCCAAAATTACATAGATACATTATCATATTTTGAAAACCACTTAAGAAAACGTGAATTACATATAATAATGGTGTCACAAATAAGAATGTAAATTCAATAGGTTCAGTTATTCCTGATAATGCAGATACAGCACCAGCAGAAATTATAGAAGAACCATAAACTTTTCTGTTAGCTTTTGGCATTACAAAGAACATTGCTAAAGTTGCTCCTGTTAAACTAAATATTTTAGTTACATAAGTACCATTAATTACTCATGTATCTTTAGCAAGAATTTTTTCATTGTTTGCTAATTTTGCAAGTGCAACATTAAGAACACCTTCTATAGTTTTAGAATCAGTGCCTGGGGTGTTATAAATTCCTCCAACAGGAGTATAGTAAACAAAGAAGTTTAATACGTGGTGTATACCAAAAGGTAATAATGCACGTTCAGCCGATGCATATAAGAACGGAGAAAATGCACCTAATTTTTTTAAACCTTGTCCAGATGAATATAGTCCTTTATTAATATAAATTCATATATAACCTAATAACAATCCGAATAATCAACCGGCTAAAGTAGCAGCAACTGGTGAAAATTTAGGACCTCCAAAAAATGAAAGTACTTCTGGGAATTTTAATTTATATGTGTATTTATGGATTAGATAACCTAATAATCCAGCTAACATCCCACCAAATGCACTATATTGAAATGATAATACTCCAAATCTTTCTTTTAATCCAAAAATATCTTTAATTTGTTTTGAAACACCATCTACTATTATTGTTGCTTTAGCAGGATCTGTATATATAACTTTTAATATCAATGCTGTTGCTAAATGAATAGCAGCATAAGCCATCAACCCAGAAAGTGCAGCAGACACCTTTTCAGATCTTGCTAACCCAGCAGCCAATCCTACAGCTACTAAAAAGTCGATGTTGGTAATAGCTATCATACCTAAATCTTTAATCGCATTAATTGTTAACTCTAATGCTGCTGGTGGTTTATTAGTACCAACATACTTAGCAGCTAAAATAGCTTGACCAGTATATCCAATAGCTCCAATTAATGCTAATAATGGAATTACAGTCACTGGAACTAAAATAGCACGACCAAATTTTTCTAAACTTGCTCTAAACTCAGAAAATCAAGATTTAAGATTTGATTTTGTAAATGTTTCTTTAAACGAGAATGACATGTTATACCTCCCAAATTTATTTTAAATTTAAATAATAAAAGAACTCCTACTATATCAATGATATTTTTTTAAATTTTTTAGAAATTCCATAAAAAAACTAACTATTTATTAAAAAATTCCCAATTTTGGACACTATATAATTTTAATAATTTACTAAAAAATTCTTATTTTCGTCCATTAAATACATTAAATAAAAAAGTTTTAGTCTAATACTATATATTTAATAAATCAGCAAGGTTTTGAACGTATTTCAACATCTTGCTTTTCTTTCATTCTTTACCACTTATCTGTTCCATTTTATAACTTCTTAAATATTCTATTATTTGTTTGAAAGAATAATTTTTGTGCAAGTCCAATTTAATAAATTGGTTCTTAACACGTGTTCCAATTATTAATGATAAGTAGTTTATAAATTCAGTTGTATAAACTTTCATTTCAGAATGAACTCTGGTTTTTGATAATTCTAAAATGTTATCTATAAGTAACATCACTTGAATGTTGTAATTCATATATAACAACATTTGAAGTGATAGCATGAACCTTACCAGTTGGTACGTATAAAAAATCAGATTTCTTTATATCAACAGTTTTTAATAACATGTCTCATTGATTATTAATAACCATTTCTTCTAATTCTTTTTTAGTTTTTGCATTATGTCCATAAACTAATGAACTATCTTTATTACAATCTAAAACATATCAGGATTCAGGTTTTCCTAGTTGGTTATGTTTGCAAATAGCAACATCATCATTTGGGTGCACTTGTACAGATAAATTATCGCTTGTTGTAATAATCTTAGCTAATAGAGGATACTCACCTTGATAGTTATTAAATAAATGTCTATGATTTTCAAACAAATCTTTTAAACTCATATTAAAATATTTACCTTTAGTGGTTATATAACTAGATTTATTTTTATAACCAGAAATAACTCAAGCTTCTCCAACCTTATCATTATTGTTTATATTAAAACCAATTTCTTTTAGTTTTTGATTACCTCATATTTTATTACCTGAACTTTTCACAATTTTGTAACTAGTTATTAATAATGAAGTGTAAACCCTTTATTTAAAGGGTTTTTATTTTGAAAAAACACTAGATTTTTACTTTAAATAGTGATATAATGTAACTAGTAAAAGGAGATAAAAAAATGGCTTTTAAACCTGTAAAAATTCCATCAAAAGATATTGTATTTAGTAGAAGAAAAAACTGTACTTATGTGTACTAAAAAATTCCCAATTTTGGACACTATATAATTTTAATAATTTACTAAAAAATTCTTATTTTCGTCCATTAAATACATTAAAATATCTAAAAAATTAAATTTTCTTAAATCTAGAGCTAAAAAAGCTCTATTTTTTGTTCTAATTTTATTTAAAAAAAGTTTAAAAAACTAAAAATAGGTGGTAAAATAAATATATATGTATAGTGTTTAACACATAAAAAAGGAGATATAAAAATGGCCATTCCTAAAGACATATTAGAAATTCCAAGACCATCTAGTACAAGAGTAAAAGCAACCACAAAAGAAGGTGTTTATAATGTTATAAAAAGAACATCAATAAGAAAAAATGGAAAAATTATTCCTGTTGAAAAAGGAGTTATTGGAAAGATTATCAATGGTGTTTATCAAAGTATTGAAAAACAAACATATGAAGTAGACGTTAAATCATATGGTCTATTTGCACTAAATGAAAAA
>NZ_LFYS01000058.1 GCF_001199495.1 Mycoplasma sp. HU2014
AAGCATTAAAGGAAAACAACTTTTAGGTTCTAAAGAACAAATAAACAACAAATTTTACTATTTATTTAAAGACTTAGAAATTGCTGGAAAAGAAAGTATTGGTAGGTATCAAAGACATTTGAGAAAAGATAATTTTGATATTTCTGAATTCAAAAAAGAAGAAGAATATTTTGGAACAATTGCTTTTGAATCAAATGTAGATTTGAGTTTAGAAGATGTATACACACTTTATGATCAAAGATGAGAGATTGAAGAAATGTTCAATTTTTACAAAAACATTTTAGAATTATCAAAAACCAGAGTTCATTCTGAAATGAAAGTTTATACAACTGAATTTATAAACTACTTATCATTAATAATTGGAACACGTGTTAAGAACCAATTTATTAAATTGGACTTGCACAAAAATTATTCTTTCAAACAAATAATAGAATATTTAAGAAGTTATAAAATGGAACAGATAAGTGGTAAAGAATGAAAGAAAAGCAAGATGTTGAAATACGTTCGAAACCTTGCTGATTTATTAAATATATAGTATTAGACTAAAACTTTTTTAATGAAAAACACCCCAAGAATTATGAGTTGTGTATAATAAAAATAACTATTCTGTCTAATAATTTTTGTCAAGTCTTTTTTTTTTTTTTGCAACTATAATATAAATGATTAAAAAATATAAAACATATTTAATTATTAGAAAAACATAAGAATATAAAACAAATAGAAAGGAAGGAATTATATGAAGTTATTTAAATACCTTTTCTTAATAGGACTTATTGCACAACCAGCTATTTTAATACCAAGTATTGTTAATAATACAAATAATAGAAGCCAATATAATTTAAATAAAAATAAAAACCTTATTGATCAAATTAAAGATAAAATTAAAACATTAAAAGATCAAGTTGAAACTTTAAAAAGAAAAATTAATGAAATTAAAGATATACAAGAAGATATAATAGAACAAAATCAACAACTAGAAAATAAAGTTAAACAACTAGAAGCTGAAGTATCATCACTTACTAAACAAAATCAAGATTTAGATGGAGAAAGAGCATCACTTACTGCAAGACTTTGGGTATTAGACGCTGAAGTTAGACAACTAAGATCTTCATTTGAAAGACAACAAAATGAAATAGATTTATTAAAAGAAGAAAATAGAGAAATAAAACAAATTATTGTTGATCATATATGAAACTCTGAATTTAAAGATGATATTTGAGCTAAATGAACATTTAAAGATATTATTGATAAATTAAATAAAAGGTTAAAAGAAAAAGGGTTTGTTGATGAAGTTGAATTAAAAGATGTTAGACCAAGCGATAAACCAAAACCAGATACTAAATATATAGATATTAGAGTTAAAACTAAATCGATAAATCTTAGATTAGATATAGAAAAAGTTTGACCAGAAACACAAAAAGCTAAATACAAGGATCAAGATCAAAAATGCATTGAAATAGGTTATGATGCAGAAGGAAAAATTGAAAGTTTTAAAAATACTACTAGTGAAGTTCCTGAAAAACTACCACGTTTTATTACAAGTTTATCATCAGCATTTAAACAAGTTCAATCATATTCTATAAAAAATCTTGACAAATGAAACACATCAAATGTAACTGATATGAGTTCAATGTTTGCTGAAGCTAAAAACTTTAATCAAGATATTTCTAAATGAAACACATCAAATGTAACTGATATGAGTTCAATGTTTGCTAAAGCTAAAAACTTTAATCAAGATATCAATACAAAAGAAGTACAAAAACAAAATGGTGAAAAATACACTGCTTGAGATGTTTCAAATGTTAAAAAAATGCAATCAATATTTAATGAAGCTCTTGTGTTTGATCAAGATATTTCGAAATGAAATTTAATTAGTATTAGTCCAAATAAACAAAAAAAAGAAAAATGAGAAAATTGAGAAAGTTGAGAAAGTTTAAAAAATTGAGCTACTTCAAGTCTCTTAAATTTAAATAAAAAATATTGACCAAAACTATTTTTAACAAACAACCTACTTTCTAGATTTATACAACCTATTTTAAAAAAAATACAAGAATTTGAGAATTTAGAAAAAACTGATTCTGATAAAAAAAGAGGTTTTACTCATATTGGTTTTTTAAAATATATAGTTTCTAAGTTAAAAGAGGATCCTAAGTTAAAAGAATATCCATGATTTACTAATATAGAAAACGATCTACAATTAGTTGATATTAAAGATCCTCATAACCATATAAAAAATGGGGTTATAAAATGAAATTATAATGGTATGGAATTTGAACGAAAAGTCACAATTAACCATCAACAATATGCAGATACGGTTTATATTGATAAATATAATAAAATTTATGAAACTAATAAAATTGATTTATCAAATATAAGTGAAATTAAAAAAATAGATAAAATAGGTTATTATTTTGATCGAGATGGTGCTATTAGAATTGTAAAAATGCCTACACATTTAGATGAAGTTCCAGAATATTTACCACGTGAAATAGAAAGTTTAACTAATGCTTTTGAAGGTCATAAAACTAAAACTATTAAAGGTATTGAAAAATGAAATACTTCCAGAATATTTAATATGTGAGCAGTTTTCAGAAATGCTGAGACTTTTGATCAAGATATATCTAGTTGAAACACTTCAGGTGTAGCTGTTATGCAAGAAATGTTTCGTGGTGCTAAAAAATTCAACAAAAGTTTAAATTCATGAAAAGTTCATAATGTAGAAAATATGAAACATATGTTTGATTCTGCACTTGAATTTAATCAACCACTAAATAGATGAAATACACAAAACCTAAAACTTACATCTAATATGTTTGCTAGAGCAAAAAAATTCAACCAAGATATTAGCAAGTGAGACGTTCAAAGATTAGAAGATATGAGCTCAATGTTTGAAGACGCAGAAACGTTTGGAGATGGACAATATCTACCAGAGGGTGATAATGGATTTACAAAAGAATATGATTATAATGGTAGCTGAAGACTAAGAAATATTAAAAACGCAAGACGATTTCTTTTTGGTAAAAATAAATTTAAAAACAATTTAAATGTATGAACAAGATATTTTGAAGAAAATGAAACAGATCATTTTCAATTTATTGATGGTATAAATCCAAATGATGGTAATTACTGTAATCTTTGAGTAGATTCAGACGGTGTAACACATCAGATTTGAGCTCGCAATAAATACTTACCAAATCAAGTGTGAAAATCTATATCTGGAAGAAAATATTAAATTTTAATATTTTATTTGTATAAATAATTTTAATCAAACATCTCAATATAAATTTTCACTGAACACCCAAATCCGGACTAAATATACGGAAAAAAGGGGTTTTTATATGTCTGAGAGTAGGACAAAGTTATTAATTTTTGAAATTATATTATGAGTTTTGTTAATTATTCCTGGAATTATTTTTTACATATAAAAAAGTTAAAGCTAAAAACTATTCAGCTCAATTAGAGCAAAAAATCCAACACAATGCTTCTCAAATTTCAAACTATTTAGAACAAAAAGTTGAAGTTATGAAAAACTTAGCTTCAATTGTTTCAAAATCAGTTGATCTTGACAAAGATGTTATGAAGTCAGTAGCAGCTTATAGATCAGTAGTAGTTATTAACAACGATAACATGAGTACAGTTGCAACTCAATTGGATATAACAATTAGAGGATTAAACTTACAAATTGAAAACTATTTTGAACTACAAGCACTTCAATAAATTAAAAAAGCAATGAACAAAAACATGTATCTACAAAAAGAAATTACAGCAGCTCGTGATATTTACAATGACACAATTTTTCAATGAAATTGTGCCATTAACAAATAACCTGCAAAAATGATAGTCGTTGTTAAAATGGGATACACAACAAGAGTTCCATTTGAAATTTCAATTGAAACAAAACAAGAAGCAATAAAAAACTTCTTTGCTTAACAAAAAACCTAAGGCGATTTACACCTTAGGTTTTTATTTTATGAAATTGTAACTTTATAAACTTCTGAAGCTATATTGTTTTTAACAGATTTTATTCTAATTAGATAATCTCCTTTTTGGTTTAGTGTTAATTTATTTTTATCTATAGAAGTTCATTTATCACTATTAACTTCTTTATACTCCATTGTATTATCAACACCAATTACTGTATTTTTGAATAATTTTATTTGATTGTGATTAATACTATCTCTAGTTATATTAAATATTTTCATTTCAGAAGTAACTAGTCCTGAATTATTTTTTACTCTAATTCTTAACACACCTATAACTGCATCTTTGATTAGTTTATCTTGACCTAGTTCTTTTCATTCATTATTATTAAAACTATATTCTAAGTTATCTTGATTAGTTTCTACTTTTATAGAATTATCATCAATTGCATTAATTTTTGCATCAAAATCTACTATAGAAGTTTTGAATGTTATTGGTTCATTTTTAGTTATATCAAATTTATAATTTTGTTTATTTACTGATTTTAATTTAATTTCAACGTCTCCAATTTTATTAAAATGATCAAGATGTAAAATATATGAAGTGCCTTGTTTTTCTGTATTTTTAATAAGAGCATTTTCAATTTCAAAGTTACCCTTTTTAAGATTTTCAACTTCTTTATCAAAATCAACTTTAATAGAATTTTCAGTATGTTTTGCAATATTGGTGATTTTTACATTTTCAATATCACTTGATGGTTTATCTATGAAATAATAAGTTATTTCTTCTAGATTTACACCACCATAAAATCTTCCACTTCTTTTTCAATTTTTTACTAATAATTTTCTTTCATCAAAAGCATCATTAATCATTTTATAATTGTTTTTATTTACAACTACACTAATTGGTTTAACTAGTTTAGTTTTTTCATCAAAGCTTTTATCAATTAATGCTAAAACATCATCTTTTGAACTAACAAAATTTTTAATTTTTAGATTTCTCAATCTTTCACCTTTAAAGTTAGGTTGTGTATAGTTATCTCTTGGTAAAATATCATCATCGTTATTTAAAAAGTAATAAAAATTATCTCTTTTTGTAGAAGTAAGGTAAGCATCTGATGTGGTATCAGCATGATATCAATTATTATCAACTTCAATTAGATTTCAAACGTGTTTTACATGTGATATTTCTCTAATAGCAAATCTTGATGGAATACCTAGTTCATCTAATAACATTTTATAACCTTTAGAATAACCAGCACAAACACTAGCTTTTAAAACTAATGCTGAATAAGCATTTTCGTTTGGTAAGTGTTTATGTAACTCCTTTTCATCTTTATAAGTAACATTTGTAAACATTCATTTGTATGATTCAACTATTCTTTCAAGAAAAGGTAAGCTTTTTCAATTATTTTCTTGAACTATTTTTTTTGCTTCTTTCAATGCTAGTTTTTCTTTATTCATTAAATCACTTTGATCACGAGAATAAACTTTAACAATAGCTGGAAATAAATAACCTTTATATTCAGCATAAATTCAAGCAGAAGTTTGTTCAGGAGTTATTCAAACATCATCTCTTTTGTTATCTTTTCAATGTACTCAACCATCATCTTTTAAATCAAAAGTTGCTTTGTCTTTGTCGTTTTGATTTGCTTTTAAAACTAAATCATAAGGTGTAATAGTTCTTTGATATCATCTAATTTCACTATTTGAAACTGGTTTATTTTCTTTTTTATTAATAAGTTTTAATTGAACTTTATTATTATCAAATTGATCTAATTCAACTATTTTTTGATCTATTTCAAAATCACTATGAGCATAGAAATTAACAACAACATTATTATTTAACATCATTGCTTGTAAATCTTGTTCACTTAAATTACTTACAGGGTTTTGAACAAAATCTTCAACAGTTTTTCTTAAATAAGTTTGGTTAATGAAATCTAGTCTTTGATCACTAATATTTAGATCTACATTAGAAATTGTTGGAGTGTCTGGGTCAATATGTTGTGAAGAAGGCTGAACCGGTGTAACATTTTCATCAACTGGTGTAACATTTTCAGATTCTTCATTTTTGTTGTTTGGTTTTTGAATAACATCATTTTTATTATTTTCACTAGTGTTGTTTTGATTATGATCTGGATCTGTTTTGTTTGAATGATTTGGTTTTATATGATTATTATTACTTGGTTGATCTGGTTGTTTAGTATCTCTACTATTTGGTTTATGTTCTCTGTTTTCTGATTTTGTCTCTAATGTTTTACAGCTTACTGCTAATATTGGTAATGATGAAAAAGAAGTAATTGATAGTATTTTTAATAAGTGTTTTTTCAAGTTTTTCATATTCACTTTCCTTTACAAATAAAATTATAACACGAGTTTTACAGTTGTTGTGCTAAATTAAAAAGTGCAACAACTTTTTAATTGTTATTTAAATCTTATAGAGTTCAAAATTTTATCAAATTCAACATCTATCATTAGTGATTTTATTGTGTTTGTTCTTTCATTTTGATCTCATTAGTCTTCTAGATAGCTAAAACTTTTAACAATTTCCTGTTTAACTTGTCAATTTTTGTCTTAATACCCTCTAACGACTCTAAAAATGTCTTAACAGTTGAATCTTTAAAATTTATCTTATCTCCCTTATCGTAATGTATTCTATAAATATTTTAGAATAACATCGGAAAAAGTAAATAGAAATAAGATAAAAGATGAAAAACCCCTTAAAATCTGAACTTTTCATCTTTTTTATTTATTTGTTGGCATAACAAGGAGAGTAGGACAAAACTCGGGTGTTTTTTCAAGTTTTTCATATTCCCTTCCTTTACAAATAAAATTATAATATTTTCATTTGTAATATATAAGAAAATCAGTAAAAAGTCTGGAATATCAGTAAAAAGATCAAGACCTACGAAAAAAATCAAAACCTACGAAAAAAACAATACCTAAATTATAATGGTAAATCTTTTTTCACAAAAACAATTGATGATATAGAAAAACACACAATTGAAATACTTGATAAAACAATAAAATCATAAATAAATTTAGATACATGTTTTGATTCTATTTTAGTGTAATCAAATAGTGAAAATAATGTTAGGTATTTAAGGTTTTTTACTACTTTAAAATTCTCAGCATCAGTTTTTGAAATTATTGTTGAAGTGATATATAAAGTATAAGATAAAACAATTAATATAGAACTAAAAAGTAAAGTAAGTGATGATTTATTAAATATAGAACTAAACATAAAACATATTGATCCAACAGATAATAAAAATAATCAATAACCTAAACATTGTAATGATCAATCTGTTAAATTTATTTGATTTGGTTTTTTAGTAATTATAAAAATAAGAACTATTAAAAAATTAATAAATACATAACTAGTAATTGAAAAGATAAAATAACTAATTTTATTTAAAACTATTTGTAATCTAGATAGTTTTGTTGATAATGTATAAGTTAAATAATTTCTATCAATTGGTTTTGTCATTAATATATTTGGAACAACTACAAAAAATATTGACATGGCAACTATGCTTAATCCTGCTATATTAGAAAATAATAAAAGTTTAATAGTTGAAATAGAATCATCGATATGTTTATTAAAAATTAATATTAAAAAGTTAATTAAAAAAATAAAGGGTAGAATCAAAAATCAAAATAATTTTGTAGATTTAAAAGAATCTTTTCATAATTGGTAATTAAACATTTTGATCAACTCCTTTTTGTTTGTAAAAATTCAAGAAATATTTTTCTAGTGAGAAAGGTATTTCTCTTAACATTTCAATTTGATAATTTTTTAATTCTTCAAAAAAATTATTAACTTGATTTGCTTGAACTACATATAATGCTTTATTATCAACAATTTCTTTTAAAAATTTAGATTCTAAAATTTGATTATTTTTAAAAACAATTTCGTATCTTCTATCACTAATTTGTTTTAAGTTTTCTAAATCAATATCAGCTACTATTTTTCCTGATCTAATAATTGCAACTTTATTACAAGTTTTTTCAATTTCTTCAAATACGTGTGAACTTAATAATATAGTTGATCCATTATTTTTACATTCTAAAACTAAATTGATAAATTTATTTTTCATCAAAGGATCTAATCCAGTTGTAGGTTCATCTAAAATAAGTAATCGAGGATTATGCATAAAAGCAATAACTAAAGCAACTTTTTGTTTCATCCCTTTACTCATTTTTTTAATTTTAATATTAGGATTAAATTCAAAATAATTAATTAAATATTCAACATAATCTCAGTTATTTTGATTTCTTAAACTAAATATTTGTTTAATAAAATTTAATCCACTAACATATTCTGGTAAATTAATTTCTCCTGGTACATATCCAACTTCTGATTGAATTAGATGAGATTGTTTTCAAGCGTTTTTATTCATAATTTCAACTGAACCTTTTTGTGGTTTAAGATATCCCATCATATGTCTAATTGTTGTAGATTTTCCACTACCATTTGGTCCTAGATAACCATAAACATCACCTTTTTTAACAATTAAATTAATATCAAAAATACCATATCCTGATTTAAATTTTTTAGTTAGATTATTTATATTAATAATTTCTTGATTCATTTATCAATCATCTCCATCTATTTAATTGTAATCTTAAACAATAATATAATATTATAATGTTAAATAAATTATATGTTTATATTGACATTAAACTTAGTTTTTTAGATAATATATAAGTCACGGCGTTGGTGGTGAAGTGGTTAACACATCAGGTTGTGGCTCTGACATTCGCGGGTTCGATTCCCGTTCGACGCCCCATTTAGAAAATAACAACAACACTCAGGTGTTGTTTTTTTATTTTTTCCTAATACTTTAATAGAGGTGAGTATATGAATATAGTTCATAAAGAAATTGAAGTATCAAATAGACAAATTATTGCAAAACCGAATTATTGTTGTGATGTAATATTTTCTAAGAAAAAATATCAAATTAAAAATGATGAGTTTTATAAGTTAAATATAATCATATCTAAAAACTATAAAACCAAAAGAAATTTAGATTTTATATCTAATACATTAAATAACTTTAAATATAAAATAGGTTATAAATTAGATAATCAAGAAATTGAATTATTTAATAATTTTAAAAATCCAATTAAATATCAAGTAAGTGATGATAAAAAAGAATTTATTGAAATTAAACTACCAGTAAAAATATTTAATAAAGATAGTATTGATCTAATTTTTAGTTGTGAATTTGAAGCAGATCATAAAATTCAAAAATTTACTAGTGATATTAAATTAAACACCTTAGCAAGTGATAGCAAAGATATTTATCAAAATAATTTAATTAATTATTATAAAAATTATGATAAATATTCTGATAAAACAAATACAACTTTTAATCTTTTAAATTACCGATTAAAGTATATTATCAATAAATTTACTGTTAATAAAATATATGATAAATTAATGAAGTTTAACTATGCTTTTAAAGTTAATTTAGATAGAGAACTAAATAATAATTCAGAAGTTAATAAACTTATTAATGATGTGATGAGCCAACAAACTAAAAATTATTTTAAAATTGAGAATTTAAAACTAAACGATCACGTTAAAGCGAATAAAGAATATAAACAACTACCTGAATTATCAGTTGAACACGATGCTGTTTATTTTGTAAATAAATTAGAAACTAATTCAGATCAAGATTTTGTAGTTGATAATAATAACCAATTAAAAGGTTTTATTTTTAATCCTGAAATTTCAAATAAATTAGCTTTTGATTTTAAAATTTTTAATGATACTTTTTCAGTTCAAACTAAAGTTAAAGATATTGATATTATAAGAGTTAATCAAATGAAAATTAAAAATCCAATAACTCAACATTATGAGTTTTCAAAAGAATTCTTTTCAAGTTTAAATTTAATTGAAGATGAAAAATTAGAAAGAGAGATAGATAAATATGAAGTTGAGTAAAAGACTAAGAATTTCAATAACTACAGCACTAGTTGCTTCTTGTATTGCTTCAACTTCAGCTTCAATTTATTTTTCTAAAATCTTTACAGTAAATAATAGTTTAGTTGAAAACTATCAAAATATTAATCAACCAATTATTAGTAAGAATCATATTAATAAGTTATTAACAGATCAAAACGAATTAAACATTAATCATTTTAAAGTTACATTTTTAAACGAATTAAAAAAACAAAATAAAGATCTAAAAGTTTTAGATGATCTTGTTAGTTTTACTTACAACAAATCTGAAGTATGTGTGAATTATAAAAACTATAAATGGTTCCATAAAATTGTATATAATTAGAATAGAAAGATATTAATTGGTGATTGTATGAACATTTATGATGAAATTGTTAAAAAATTGAAAAGCAAAGGTGCAAAAGAAAGTATAAACGCTAACTCCGAATTTAAAAAAATGGGTCTTGATTCTTTAGATTTGATGGATTTAATTGTTGAGTTAGAAGATAAATTAGATATTAGAATTGATGATGATGCATTACTAAGTATCAAAACAGTTTCTGATCTATTAAACGTAATTGAAGAGTTGAAAAAGTAATGATAAAGTTAAAACAAACTCAAAAAGAAAAATACGAAAAAATAATCAAAAAATTTAAAAATAAAAAAATTAGATTAACAGAAATTAGAACAGCTATTATCAAATTATTAATAACTTCTGAGCATCTAACAATTCAAGATATAATATCAAATTTAAATCAAGAACTTGGTAATATAAATGTTATGAGTGTTTATAACACAATGGATTTATTATTAAGTGAACATATAATTTTTGCAAATACTTTCAACGGTAAAACAATTTGATATGAAATTGCTACAGAAAAATCTGTACATTTAAAATGTGATAATTGTTCAAAAGTAATTCATTTAACTGATAAACAAACCGATGATTATAATTTCTTAGAATTACTAGAATTAAGTCAGGCAAACGGGATACAACTTGATCACTTTAAGATAGAAGGTCACGGATATTGTAAAAGTTGTTTGAACAAAACCGGTCAATAATTGATTATATATTTAGATAGGAAAAGAATATGATTAGAATAATTTTGAATGTATTCAGATTATTAGTCTGAGTTTTATTGTGTGTACTTATATTTTTTATCGGTGTTGCGCTTTTAAGTTTTTCAACCAAAGCAGAATACATAACAAAGTTAGTTAATGCATTAAAGGAATCTAATGTTAAATTTTTTATCGATTCAGCAAAAGATACTTTAGGAGGAAAGTCACTTATTGATATATGATCTTTAGATTTCGATTTATTAAATCATAAAATAGGTGCAATATTAATTTTCTATGTCTTACCAATAAGTAACATAATCTATATAACATTAGTAACGATCTCTTTATTTTTATGAATTAAAAAGAAGAAAAAGAAAGTAAAAGAATAGAATAGAAAAATTAAATCAGAGTTAAATGGAGATTACTTTAATATGAAATTGAAAAAGATTTTACCATTAATATTAGTTGTATCATTAATAGCACCCATTGGATATGGAGTATGAAAATGAGGATTACTAACAACTCCTTTATTTACAAAAAAAATAGTTCCACCTGTTGATGATCCAAAAGCTAATAAAGAAATAATCACAGAAAGATTTAATGGTATAAAAAATTTAGCTGAAGACTTTATTAATAACGGAAAAAATGATTTATCAGGAGAAGCGAAAGATTGATTTAATCAGAATAAAGATAAAATAGAAGAACAGATTTCAAATTTAACTGATAAACAATTAGAAGAAATACGCACTTTGTCTGACGAAGTTTTTAATGAAAACATATTTGATTTAGTTAAAGAACCTGAAAAGATAAATGGATTGATTGATAAGGTTAAAGACTTCTTAGATAAAAATGGTGTAGAGATACCATCTAATATACATTTGTCAGATAAGATAATAGACAACTTTTAGGATTAAAATAAGACTTAAATATTGAAAAAAAAGAAACATTTCTTTATAATAAATAAGGTAATCTTATAGGGGCATAGTTCAGTTGGTAGAACATCGGTCTTCAAAACCGAGTGTCACGAGTTCGAGTCTTGTTGCCCCTGCCATTATAGAGAAAAAAATCACACCATGTGTGATTTTTATTAGGAGAGTAGTTCAATGGTAGAACATCGGTCTCCAAAACCGAGTGTTGAGGGTTCGATTCCTTTCTCTCCTGCCAAGATAAGAGAAAATTAAAAACTGGTTCTAAGACCAGCTTTTTTATTTTTCAATAGCAATAAAGGCTATTGTGTCAACGCCTGCATGAACAGTGTATATATTTGGAACTACATCATCAATAAATTTAATTTTTGCATTATCTAGTGTTTTTTTAACTATACTAAATGTCTTTTCATTTGTTAGAGGAGTTTTTAAAACATATAATTCAAATTCAGAATCTTTATATTTATCTTTTAAGTTTTTTATAACTCTTTCAGTTAAACTTGAATATGTTCTACTGAACGCTTCTTTTTTAGGTTCTTTTCCTCATACTATTAATAATTTTGTTTTTAAAATGTTTAAGACACTTGTTAATATTCCAAGTGCTCTACCTCCACTTAATAATCTTTTTAGATCTCCAGGAATAATAGAAACATAAACTCTAGATTTATTTTCTTCAATAAATTTTATTGCTTCAGCAACAGTTTTAATTTCGTTGTTTTGAATGGCTTTACTTAATTCAAAAGCAATTAAACCAATTCCTTGTGCAGCTAAATCTGTATTTTCATAAACTGTAACTTTGTCAGTAAATTTTTCATCATTACTTACTAATAGTGCAGTTTGTAACATAGAAGATAAGTTTTTAGTGATTGGAATGTGAATAATATGATCATATTCTTTTAACATTTCACTATATTTTTGTTCTAATTCACCTGGACTAGCTTGACTAGTTTTTATATTTTCACCAGCAATAACTCTTTTTAAAATGTTATTTTTAGAAACATTAGATTCAGAATCTAAAATCTCAACATTATCTGTCATAACTATGTGCAATGGTAATAAATCAATATTTGTATTTTTCAATTTAGATACATCATAAATTGATGAACTATCTATTAAAATTCCTATTTTCATAATATGTTCCACCTACTTTTTTCACCCAACTAAAGCAATAGTTTCTTTTCCTGTGTGTGATGCAATAACTTTTGTTAATTCGGATTTAATTCTAATTTCTAGATCATATTCTTTTATTAGTTCTTCAACTGAGCATAAGCATTCGTTGTTCATTTGTGAATATGAAATATCAATATATTTCAAGTCTTGTATCTCATCTTTTAATAGTTCTAAAGCAGTTGATATAGCTTTTTTAAACGTTCTTGCTGTAGTTTCTTTATCGATACTTCCATCATATCTTAAAATTGGAGTTATCTTTAACATTTTAGCAATTGCAGCGGCCGCAGGTTTAATTCTTCCACCCTTTTTTAAAGTTTCTAAATTTTTTGGTACTATAAATGCAATAAAATCATTTGAAGCTTGTTCTACTAGTTGTTGAATTTCTAGTCCAGTTTTTCCTTGACCAATTCATTTAGATACTTTTCTTACCATTTCTTGTAAGACTACACTGACTGATTTTGTATCACAGACAAATACTTTATCTTTATATTTGTCTTCATTTTGACTTAACATTTTAAAAGTGTTGTATTGACCACTCAATTGACTTGAAATTGGTAAAAATACAATTTGATCATATTGTTCTAATAAACTATCTCAAATTTCAAACATATCACCAGGTGCAGTTTGGCTAGTTTTTAGTGTTTGATTTTCTAATAATTCATAAAAATATTCCTTTGTTAAACTTTCGTTATCATAAAAAGTTTGACCATCTTCTGTTGTGATCATTAAAGGAACTACATATAAATTTTCATAATTTGAAACTCTTCCATCAAAAGAAGAATCTGTAAGAATTGCTACTTTAATCTTACATCACCTTTTTCTATACATATTTATTTAAATTATATAAATTGGTATAATTAAAATCAATTAGATAGGGGATTTATTTATAATGATTAGTTTAAAATTTGGGGTCTTTTATAATAAGCAATTTGATACGTTATTAGTTAGTTTTTCAAATGAACAAGTAACTACAACAGAAAGAATTAATAATATTGTTGTTTTGAAAAAGAATGACAAAATAATAGGAGTTAATATTTTTGATGTATCAAAAGATATTACAATTAAAGATTCGTTTTGTTCTGAAAAACAAGAAGTAGTTGAATATGTAGAAAATATTTTAAAAGACATCCATCCAGTTAAACAAGAAAAACAATTTTTAATAGGTAAAATATTAAGTTGTCAAGCTATAGAAGGTACTCATCTTCACTTGTGTGAAGTTGATATAAAACAAGAAGTACTTCAAATTGTTTGTGGTGCTTCTAATGCTAGAAAAGGTTTATTAGTTGTTGTTGCAACCTCAGGAACTTGAATGCCTAATGGTTCATTAATAACTGAAGGAAAAGTTAAAGGAATAGATTCTTTTGGTATGTTATGTAGTGCAAGAGAATTAAAATTAGAAAAAGAAAGTCACGGTATCATTGAACTAGGTTCTGAATATTCAAATAAAATAGGTCAGAGTTTTTGAGGTGTTTATTATGATGAACAAAAACAAGTTTAAATTTGATCAAAAAGTTAAAGAAAAATATTATGTAGCTGATTATTTCAAAAAAACAATTCAAATCATAGATGAATTTGAACTAAAACATAGAATAACTATGCAATTTTTTCAAAGAAATGATAATGTAGTTTTATGTGGAATTAGAGAAGTATTAGATTTATTAGAATTTGCTTGTCCTAACTATAACGACTTAGAAATTTGATCACTAAACGATGGAGATATTATTAATTCAAAAGAGCCAGTTTTAAAAATAACCGGTCTTTATAAGGATTTTGGTTGATTAGAAGGTATGATTGATGGTATTTTATCTAGAAATACATCAATTGCAACTAATTCAAAAAAAGTTATTGAAGCTGCAAAAGATAAAACAGTAGTTAATATGTTTGATAGAGCTGATAGTTATGAGACTTTATCAAGTGATGGTTATGCTTCTTATATTGGTGGATTTAGACATTTTGTAACTCAAGCCGCTTTAGAATATATAGATGATGAAAATGTTTCTAAACCTTTAGGTACAATGTCTCACGCTTTAATTCAAGCTTTTAACGGTGATACTTTAAAAGCTGCTCAAGCATTTTATAAAACATTTCCAGATAACAATCTAACTATTTTAATTGATTATCATAATGATTGCGTTAACACTGCATATGAAGTTGGAAACTATTTCAAAGACAAATTATATGCTGTTAGGATAGATACTTCTCAAGCACTTATTGATAAATATTTACAAGAACATAAAGATAAGTATCCTAAAAATGTAAAATTGAATGGAGTTTCTATTCAATTGGTTCAAGAAGTTAGAAATGCACTAGATAACGCTGGATGCAATCATACTAAAATAATTGTTTCATCAGGATTCACAGCAGAAAAAATTGCTGAATTTGAGTCATTAAAAGCTCCTGTTGATATTTACGGAGTAGGAAGTGTTTTATCAGAAATTAATATTAATTTCACTGGAGACGCAGTTTTAATAGATGGAAAAGAACAAGCCAAATTTGGTAGAAAAAATATTGAAAATCCAAGATTAAAGAAAGTTAAGTAGGAGAAAAAATGAAAAATAACATTATTAATGAATTAACTTGAAGAGGACTAGTAAAACAAATAACAAATCAAGAAAAAATCATATCAGCTCAAAATAATAATGATTTTGTCTACTGTGGTTTTGATCCAACTGCCGATTCTTTACATGTAGGACATTTAATGATGATTGTTACTTTAAAAAGATTTGGATTAGCCGGTTTTAAATCAATAGCTCTAATTGGTGGAGCAACAGGAATGATTGGTGATCCTTCTTTTAAATCTGCTGAAAGAGTTTTACAAACTGATGAACAAGTTAATCAAAATATTAAAGGCATTAGTAAGCAATTACAAAGAATCATTCCTAATGTTACTTTTGTAAATAATGCTGATTGATTAAAATCTATTAGTTTAATTGATTTTTTAAGAGATGTTGGAAAACATTTTAATATAAGTTATTTATTAGCAAAAGAATCAATTGCTACAAGAATTCAAACAGGGTTATCAGTAACAGAATTTTCATACACTATGCTACAAGCTTATGACTTCTATCATTTATATACAAACAATAATTGTACTGTTCAAATTGGTGGATCTGATCAATGAGGTAATATAACAAGTGGAATAGATTTTATTGTCGATAAAGTTGGTCGTGAAAATAGCAAAGCTTCAGGGTTTACAATCCCATTATTAACAAAATCAGACGGTAAAAAATTTGGTAAAACAGAATCTGGAGCAGTTTGATTAGATGCTAATAAAACTAGTGAATATGATTTTTACCAATTTTGATTCAATCAAGCTGATGAAGATTGTGAAAAAATGTTGAAATTCTTAACTTTCTTAACCGAACAAGAAATTAATGATTTAATTGAAAGTCATAAAAAAGAATCTCATAAACGTGTTATGCAAAAAGCATTAGCAACTGAAATTACAAAATTTGTTCATGGACAAGAAGGATTAGAAAAAGCTATCAAATTAACTGATGCATTTTTCAAAGGAGATTTATATTCTTTAACAGATGATCTTTTAAAAATGGCTATAGTTTCATTACCTTCTATTGAATTAGAAAAATCAACAAAAATCATAGATGCATTGGTATCAGTTTCAGCTTCTAGTTCAAAACGTGAAGCAAGAGAGTTTATTAATTCAAAAGCGATTTATGTAAATGGAGAATTAGTAGTTGATGAAAATCAATTATTAAGTGATTTTAAAACTATAGAAGAAAAATACCTTTTAATTAAAAGAGGTAAAAGAAAATATTTCTCAGTTATATTAAAGTAAAGCGTACAAAAAAATCATAGGTTTCTTAACCTATGATTTTTATTTTTCTATTTTGCTAATTTTTCTTCTAGAACTTGTAATCTACTTTCAATATTTGCCAATCTGTTTTGGTGTTGTAATATGAAGTGTAGAATAATTCCTGAAAGTAACCCTAGAGCTGCAAATCCTAAAACAACAGCAAGAATTAATTGGTTACCATATGTATTAGCAACTTGAGTATAAGAACTTAAATTTTGACCTTTTGTAGGTGTTATTATAAATTCGATTATATTATCTGCATCGTCTTTTTTAATTCACATGTGGTGTTTTGCTTCAATAGCTGATCTTATTTGTTTAAAGAATGCATCTGGAGTGAATGCGATAACGCTAACAATGTTAACAGCAGCAACATAGTTATCGTTTTGAACTTTTAAGTCTGTTCCAATTGGAGATCATCTAATTGTAACAACAGCTCAAGTTACAGCCCCCATTAATATTAAGTTAAATGCAGCAGCAATTTGTAAAATGATAACAGAAGCACTGTTTCTATTTAATTTTGAAGGATCATTAATGTTATCTCCTGAGAATGCTGGTAATAAAATACCAACTGAAATAAGGATCATACCAATAAATAATCCACCACAGATTAGTGGAATGTATGATTTTCTAGTATCTGCTCATTTTCCAAATCATCCTGATATTAAGAAACGCATTGCGTAAGTTCTAAAAATACCGATGATCATAACAACGATAGCTGGAATTCAGAATACATTACTTAAGTAGTTAACATATGAACTTAATCCCATTTGTAACATATAAACTCCTAAAACTAAAAGAGATAATAGGATTATAGTTTTTTGTTTTAATACGTTAACAAGAGCTTTAACAGAGAATGATAAAGGCTCTTTAACTTTAGGTTCTTTAATAAAGAATATTGCAAGAGCGGCTGATGTTAAAATAATTCCTGCATAAATAGAAATTAATATTAAGAAAGCAACAGCAACTCCATTTTCTCCACCAATTTTTCCTAAAAAACTATTTTTTTGTAAGAAGAATAATAGTGTTCCAAATAACGCAATTAGTAAACCTGTTAAACCGTTAATCATTCCTTGGATACCATTGTTTTTTCCAACTTGTTTTTCTTGTAATTCAGCTGGAAGTCCTTCAGTATTAACGTTTTTAACTAATTTTCATAATGGAGCTCAGAATAATGCGGTTGTTGCAAATGCGAATCCAGCAAAGATAATACACAATTGAGTTAACATTATGTCTCTTGCTGTCCCTATTAGAGTTTTTACTGATCCATTTCCTGTCATCATAGGAATGAATGGTAGAACAACGTATCAAACCGCTAAAAGACCAGTAATAACAACTCCGGCAACAACTAGAGATTTAGCTCTAAATTTATCTCCGAATCAAGCACCAAGTATATAACAAGGCATTGCTACATATCCATACACAGCACCAGCTTGTGAGTAGTCAGCTTGAGCTAATTTAAAGTTGGCGTTCATGTTAGGAATATAGTTATCCATGTAAAATGGAATAGCGAAAATTGCAACGTCAGCGATAGCTAATATAAATAAAACAAAGTTACGTTTAAAAAACATTGGAATGTCTTTTATTGTTGTAAATACTTTATTTGATTTACTCTTATCCATGTACACAACGTCCTTTCTATTTGTTTGTTCAAATTAAATTAACGTTTTGTCATATTTATTTTGAAAGTATTAAATGAATATTTAATACAACTTTATATTATCCATATCGAAATTGGTTTCTAAGTACATTATTTAGAACAACGTATCATTGTGTATTTTTTGTATATACTAGATAGGGTTTTAATATAGCAACCGTAAAATACTTATAAAAATATAAATTTTTTATGCTTAAGTGGGAAACATAAAAAAGCAGGATAAAGATCCTGCTTTCACTATTTATTAAATTATTTTTTAATTAAACGGTTGTATCATTCAACGATGAATGCTTCGTTGATTTCGGCATTTAATTCTTTTCTTTCTGGTAATCTTACAAATTCACCTTTAACGTTATTTTTGTCTACTTTAACGAATTCAACTGTTGATTCATTGTTTTGTAATGCTTCAAGAACTTTTTCATTTTTCTTAGTAGCTTCTTTAACTTCAACTATATCTCCAACTTTTAATTGGTATGAAGGAATATCGATTTTTTTACCATTTACTAAGATGTGACCGTGATTTACTAATTGTCTTGCACCTTGTCTTGTCATTGCAAATCCTAATCTGTAAACGATGTTGTCTAATCTTGATTCTAATAATACTAAGAAGTTTGTCCCTAAAATTCCTTGTAATTTTTTAGCTTTAGCAAAAGTGTTTCTGAATTGCCTTTCGCTTAATCCGTACATGAATTTAACTTTTTGTTTTTCTTGTAATTGTTGACCGTAACCTGATAATTTAATTTTTGATTTATCTTTTCCGTGTTGACCAGGAGTAGTTACTCTTTTTTTACCTTTCGAAAATTCTTTACCAGTTTCAAGAATTGAGAAACCAAATCTACGAGCTTTTTTGAATGTTGACCCTGTATATCTTGACATATCTAATTCTCCTTTTTATATGGTTATTAAAAATATTTTGAACAGTTCCTAAACTAACCAGTCTATTAATTCGCTCTTACTGCTAAGAGTTACTATTTTTATTAACATAGACAGAATTTAATTTATAACTGAATGCAGAATATAGTTAAATAACTTTAATATTATAAACTTTTTTTAAAAATATTCAACTTATTTAGAAACAAATATTCAACTTATTTAGAAACAAATCTCAACTGGTTTGCAAAAAAACAACGGAAAAGTTGTTTTAAATTATATAGCTCTTTAAAAATTTACATATTCCTACGTTTCCCACTTAGTTACAAAAACAGCACGTTTTTAGTAGCTATATTTTTTATAAAAAAATATAAATATCTATACTTTTATGCTTAAATATGATATAATAGAAATATGAAAAAGTCAAGAAAAGATACAAAAAGACAATGAAAAACATCAATAGCAAGAGTTAAGAAGGGTGAATATTTATCAATTGGGGTGCCGAGAAGAGATAACAAGGGGTTTGAATTCAGATTCGGTTATGGTTATTTACATGAATTGAAAGAATATCACGATGATCCACTAACTGTGATTAAAGCAATTATTGCAAACTTCCCACTATCTTGAACAAAAGAACAGGCTAAAACAAAATTAGATGAAATTTTCAAAGAGAAAAAATCATTGAAAAAAGAGGTTATAGAAAGGTATAAAGGTTACGAGATTATTGAAAAACTCTTTGATTATTTTGATATTTTTGATATTTTTGATAATTGTTCAACTACAAGATCAACAACACTAAAAGATGTTATTATGCAATTAATTTATCAAAGAATTAAAAATCCGATTAGCGTATTTAACACTTACAAAACAATAAAAAAAGAAAGAATAGATACTCATTCAAAAAATTCATTTTACAGATCATTAGATTATATTGCAAAAAATAAAGACGAGATTCTGAAAAACTTAAACAAAAAAATTTGTGATAACACAAATAGAAAAATTGATGTTTTGTGATTTGATGCAACAACCGCATATTTTGAAACATTTTCAAGAGAAGGGTTTAAAAAACCTGGTTATTCAAAGGATGGAAAATTCAAAGAAGATCAAATTGTAATAGGAATGGCAACCGATGAAAACGGAATTCCATTACATTACAAAGTTTTTCCTGGAAATAGTGCTGATTCAAATACATTTATTCCTTTCATGCTTGAAATTGCAGACCTTTATGAAATAAACACAGTAACCATTATTGCTGATAAAGGTATGAGTGTTAATAGAAATATTAGATTCTTAGAATCTAAAAATTGAAACTACATAATCTCTTATAGAATGAAAGCTGGTAGCAAACAGTTTAAGGAATACATTTTAGATGAAAAAGATTATATAACTGATGGTTCTTTTAAATATAAAGTTCGTGATATAGCTTCTTTTTACAATAAAAAACGACCAAACGGTCATTTCAGAAAACAGATAATAACTTTTAGTAAAAAACGTGCAATAAAAGATAAAAATGATAGAGATATCTTAGTTCAAAATTTTATTAAAAA
>NZ_LFYS01000059.1 GCF_001199495.1 Mycoplasma sp. HU2014
AAAAACCAGAGTTCATTCTGAAATGAAAGTTTATACAACTGAATTTATAAACTACTTATCATTAATAATTGGAACACGTGTTAAGAACCAATTTATTAAATTGGACTTGCACAAAAATTATTCTTTCAAACAAATAATAGAATATTTAAGAAGTTATAAAATGGAACAGATAAGTGGTAAAGAATGAAAGAAAAGCAAGATGTTGAAATACGTTCAAAACCTTGCTGATTTATTAAATATATAGTATTAGACTAAAACTTTTTTATTAAATAGTTTTAAACAAAAAAAACAAGCACAAATGTGCTTGTTTGAAATTATAAATAATTTATCTTTTTGATTTATCAAATGGAACTCCAACTGCAGCTGGTGCTCGTGATGTTTTACTAAATGCAATCATACCTATAATAGTTAATACGAAAGGTGTTACTTTGAATAAGGTCGCCATTCTTTTTATAACATTTTGATCAAATAGTAATGAAATTTGTTGAGCCATTGCAAATATCATTGAAAATATAATAACTCCAATTGAAATAAATGGTATTTTTCATTGACCGAAAATCATAATCGCAATAGCTAAGAATCCATATCCATTTAATGATCCACCAAATGTACCACTACCAACAATTGTTAGAATGAATGCTCCACCACCAATTCCTGCAAGAAATCCTGAAAACATTACTGCAATATATCTATATTTTGTAACACTAATTCCAGCAGCATCAATTGCATTTGGGTTTTCTCCAACCATTGCATATCTCATTCCTTGTTTTGTGTATTTGAAAAATACTAATAATAGAATAGCTACAATAATCGCTACAATCATTCAAACAGGGAATGGTCCAAATTTTAATGTTGTATAACCACTTGCAATAATTTGAGATTGTTTTCCAAAGTAGTTTGATGAAGCTAAGAATATACCTGTTCCTAAAGCTAAGATATTAATAGCAGTTCCTGAAACAATTTGATTTGATTTCAACGAAACCGATGGAAATGCGTGTAATAGCGAAAATATAGATGTTACTATTGCTGCAAGCAACATAACTCAAATTTGAGTATATTGAGAAGATGCTTCATTTGGGTGAGTATTTACAATTGTTCCAAGTATAGAAACAACCAATGCACCCACTGTCATCATTCCCTCAACAGCAATATTAACTACTCCCGCTTTTTCTGAAACAAGTGCTGATAAGGAAGCAAATAATAATATAGCAATAAATCCGAAAGCTCATTGAGCTGTAACTGAATTTAACATATTACACACCTTCCTTTACTATTTTTTGATTAATTTCAACAACTTGAGAATTCATATTTTCTTTATATGTTTTTTCTAAGTTTATTAATTGATCTAAATCTTGAATTGTTTCAACTGGAGCAGAATTAACAGTTTCTAAATATTGTTCTTTTTGAGAAGCAATTAGTTCTTTAGCTTTTATTATAGATTCATTGAAAATACTATTAGTTTTATTTTCATCTAATCTAGATTGGATATAATTAATTTCTTTTTGAATATTAATTATTAATTTTAAAGAACTTAAATTAATTCTTATTTTGTCTTTCATGTATTCAGCAGCATCATATGCATTAACTACTTGTTGAGTTAAAATTTTATCAATTTTATTTTTAATTCCTAAAACTTTTGTTAAAACTTCGTTATTTGTGATTAAAGCTTCATTAGAAATCTCTTTTACAAGTTGATATTTAAAGATTGTTTTTAAATCATTCAATAGCATAGTTGCTTGTTCAACTTCTTGTTTAGAACGATTCATATCAACTTTTGAATCAAATTCTTGTTTAAATTCTAAAGCTTTTTGTTTTGATAATTCAAAACGTTTATTTTCTTCTTCAACTAAACGTTGAGCTTTATCTAAAATTGCTTGTAGTTCAACTTTTTCTTGTTTAACTTTTAGTTTTTGAGCTTTAAACTTATCTTTTCAGTCTTTTGATTCTTGTTTAGCTTTAAAAATAACTTCTTTTTTATCTTGTTTTAATTGAGAAATTAACTCATTGAATTTTTGTTTGATTTCATCATATTTTACTTTTTTATCTTCAGTCGTTAATTCTTTATTTAATCTCAGAATTTCTCGTTGTAATTTAAATTCAGATTTTGCTGATTTAATATGCTCATTGATATTATCAATAGCTGTTAATTTTTCGGCTTTAATTTGAATTAAATTATCACGGTATTCAAACTCTCAAGTTAACGCACTTATTTCAGTTTCTTTGTTCATCTTGATTGCTTGAAGTCTTGATTTGTGTTCAGCTTTATTTTTTTCTAATAAGTTTTTATAAGAATTTAAAATTGAATCTCTAGTTTTTCTTACTTTATCTTTTTGAGTAGAAAATTCTAAGTTTAAATTTCTTTGTTTTTCAATAAAGTTAGAAATAATTAAAGCTTTTTCTTTTGATAATTCTGTTTTTAAACCACAAACATTTAATTCTGTTTTTTCTTCTTTAACATGTTTTTTAACTTCTGCTAATTTGTCTTCACATAAGCTAATTAATGAATCAATTTCTTTTTTCATTACTAACTTAAGATTTTTTCTACCATTTCATTTCTTAGCAAGCAAACTAACTTGTTCATTATTAATATCTATATTGTTTTCTTTACAATAAGCTATATATTCTTGTTCAAGTCTTTCTTTATATTCACTTGATAAACATAAGAAGCGTTTTTTAGATTTTAGTTTTCTAATATGAGATTTTAGTTTTCTAATAATTTTTAGATTTATTCCTGAGTTTAATATATAGAATTTATTTTTGATTGCTGTTCAAGGTTCAAGTCTAATAAATATTGAAGCAATAGCAGTGAAGTAAATTAATATACCTGAAATTAATGAACTTAATTGAGTTGAAATTGTATAGAATCCTGAAGCAGGTCCTGTACCAGTTTTAATAGCGGCTCACAATCAACCTGTACCAATAATTCCTATAGGGTTATTAAATGCAACTAATGAAACCGCGATTGCATCAAATCCTAAAGTAGGTAATGAGTCGATTGCAAATGATGTATTTGGTGTAACTGTAAACATTGCAACAAAACCAGCTAACCCTGCAAATGCTCCTGATAATGTTAATGCTCCAACGATTTGTGTTTTAACATTAATTCCAACATATTGTGATGCCGAAGGAGATGAACCAACAGCTTTTAGTTTAAATCCTAAAGTAGTTTTTGAAAATAATACTCAAACAAATAGAACACAGATACTTGCAATTATAATAGGAAGTAGTCAATGATTATCTCCTATATTTAATTGATTAGAAGGAATAGTAAAAGTAATACCTGGAGTTGGACTTTTAAAACTATCTCCAGTGAAATCAAAGAATCATTTTAATGTAAAGAATGCAGTTCAGTTTAATAGAATTGTTGATACAACTTCATGTATATTGAATAATGCTTTTAACAAACCTGCTATAAACGCTAATATTGCACCAGATAGAACACAAATTATAAATAATAAGAATATTGTTCCAGAATCTATAGAAGATATTGTTTTACCTTTTATTAGAACAAGGATTATTGTTGACAAACATGTTGATGTTAATATTTGTCCCGAAGCACCAATATTAAATACCCCACACCTAAATGCAATAGCCATAGATATAGCGGCAATTATATAAACTGCAGTTCAATTAAAAGTTTCTGGTAGGAAACTACTCTCAAAACTATATGAAAATACATAGTAAAAATATTCAAAGGGGTTTACTGATAAAAATATCAATAGTATAGAAGCGGTTGCTAGTCCAGCTAAAATTGAAAAAATAGAACCTTTAAAAACTTTTCTTTTTTCTTTTGAATGATCTGAAGTAACTACATACTTTAATCTATTTGAAAATGTTCATTTAAATTTAGAAAACATTATGCATTTACCTCCATTTTAGATTTATTCTTTTTGATTTTATCTAGTGTTTGACCAGTCATCAGTAATCCTATTTCTTCTTTTTTAGCTCCTTTTCCAGAAACTTCACCAATAAATCTTCCTTCATTAATAACAACGATTCTGTCAGCTAATGCCATAACTTCGTTTAGTTCATAAGAAACTAACAAGATACCTTTTCCACTTTCTTTTTCTTTTAATATTTCAGAGTGAATGTATTCAATGGCTCCAACATCAAGACCACGGGTTGGTTGAACAACAACTAATAAGTCGTGTTGTTTTCTAATTTCTCTACCAACAATAACTTTTTGTTGATTTCCACCAGATAACCCTCTAGCATTAGCTGTTCCATTTCTAGAACCACGAACATCAAAATCATTTATTACTGATTGAGCATATCTTGAAATAGCATTTCTGTTTATAAATCCAAATTTAGAAAATGGTTCTTTATCCAATTCTTGACTCACAACATTTTCTTGTACTGTAAAATCTAGCAATAGACCGTGTTTATGACGATCTTCAGGAATGTGAGATAATCCCATATCGTATCTTTTTTTAATGCTATGGTTAACGATGTTTACACCTTTAAATACTACCCCGCCAGATACCGGTTTAGTTAGTCCAGTAATAGCTTCAACTAATTCTTTTTGACCATTTCCTTCAACACCTGCAACAGCAACAATTTCACCAGGTTTCACATTTATATTAAAAGTTTCTAATCCAAATACTTTAGGATTTGAATTTTTTTTAACTGTTAAATTTATTACATCAAGAATAGGTTGATCTGATAGCGGTTTAGTATACTCATTTTTCACTTCAATTAATTTTCTACCAACCATTGCTTCAGCAATTTCATTACCAGTTACTTTAGAAACATCTAAATCGATTATTTTTCTACCTAATCTAATAACAGTTGCGGTATCTGCCACTTTCTTAATTTCATCCATTTTATGTGAAATGAAAATAATTGTTTTTCCTGATTTTTGAAGATTTTGCATAACTCTTAGCAAACCATCGATTTGTTGAGGAGTTAAAACAGCAGTAGGTTCATCAAAAACTAAGATATCAGCTTTTCTGTATAGAATTTTTAATATCTCAACACGTTGTTGCATACCAACAGAAATATTTTGAATTTTTGCATCTAGATCTACGTGTAGATCATATTTATCCATAATTTCTACTAACTCTGCACGCATTTTTGTTTTATTTAAGAATATTTTATTTTTTGTTTCTTCGGTACCTAAAATAATGTTTTCAAAAACAGTATTCACTTCTACTAACTTGAAATGTTGGTGAACCATACCAATACCTAATTTATTAGCTTTAATCGGATTTGAAATTATTTCTTCTTTCCCATTAACTCTTATTATCCCCTCAGTTGGTTGATATAAACCAAATAGGATTGACATTAAAGTTGATTTACCAGCACCATTTTCACCTACAATAGCGTGAATTTCACCCTTTTTAACCCTAATTGTTACGTTGTCGTTAGCGACAATAGCACCATTTAGAAATGTTTTTGTTATATTTTCCATTTCTATGGCATAAATATTTTCTTTAGTTAATGTTTTCATCTAATTTCATAAACTCTATTTTATTTATTTTTGATTAACAATATTGGTTCTATTTAAAAGGTTTAGGTAGTCTTGGATTCCTGCTATTCCTTCTTCATTTAATTTTGATTCAGCTCATTTTTTATCTGTTAACTCTTTTTTTACTTGTTCTACAAAATTATTTAATGATTTTGAACTGAAGTATTCATTAAATTTGCTTCCACTTTCTTTAAAAATATTTTCTAATTTTTTAGATACAATTTTAGAACTACCTTTTTCATAATCAATAGACTGAACAGCTAAATTAGCAGAGTTTGTAATAATTCCATCTTTACCAGCATCTCATTTTTGGTCTGCACTTCTTGATGAAGAAATAGATCAATCCGCTTGTTCTCCATTTAAAACTTGTCCATCTTTTGTTTCACCTGCATATTTAGAGTTTTTATATGTCTTACCACCAACTATAGCTTCTTGTAATGATTTTGCTCTTTCTAATGCATAAACCGATGCTGAAATAATATTTTTCTTAGCACTTGTAATAAATCTTTTGTTTGTTCCTATTCTCTCATCACCAATTGAGATAACTTGATCAGCATCAACTCCAATTACATATGGTTTAAAAATCTTAGCATCTTCTTCGTTATAACTTAAAACATCATTTGTTTGGGCTCCTGCAACTGGGAAAATAATATCTGCTTGATTTTTGAATAATTTAGGCATTACACTTGATCTTGTAGCTCCTCCAGATTCGAAGTTACTAGAAAATCAATCAACTTCTTCAAGTGCATCGATACTTTTTACATCTTGTCTTTGAGATTCACTTCCTTTTCCATTTGCAAACTCGACTTTTTGCAAAGTATACTCCACTTCGTTGTTTTTAACATCTTTCAATTTAACAGTTTGGCCTGCCATAACATCATTATATAAATTCATTGCGGCTAGTAAACCTCACAAGAAGTCGTCAACAGCATTTTTAATACTTATTCCACCAAACATACCAACTGATACATGACTTTTATCTCTTAATGATCCTTGAACAGGTATTTCGTTCACTTTTTTCTCTGCTGATTTTTGAATAGCTTCTGGATCAAATTCTCCACTATTTAAACTTGTCATTTTTGGTAAGTTGGCTCACATTAATGCATCTCAACCTGCGTTAAACCCTGCTAATTCTGATTTATAAACTATTGAAATAACATTGTTGCGATTTCCTTTATAAGTACCATCTAAAAAGACGACTGTTTTTTCACCCATTCTTTCTGCAGCGTATTGAACTGTATCGTTATGTTTGAATCCTGCTAAAAATATTGCATCTGCTCCTCTACTGATAGCTGTGTTATAAGCATTGGTAAATCCAGAAGCTCCAGATCCTTCACGTACCTCTACAAAGTTTTTATTTTTTTCTTTAGCTTTTTTAAAATCGACTTCACCAAAGTTTTTCTTTTCAGGATTTCATTGGTTTTCACCTACTGATGAAGCGTAATCTAAAGCTCTGGCTTCTTCTTCGTTTTCGATACCGAATTTTTCATGAATATTCATACCATATTGGATGATAGCTTCTCATGCACCTTCGTTAAATGAGTGATCGTGAATGTTACCAGCATCTGTAACCATTACAACTCTTTGTCCAACAACTCCTTCTGCAAGTTCTGCTTTTTTACATGAAACTGTAGCAGAAATTGGCGCAGCTGTTGCAACTAGCGCAGTTAAGGCTGTTAAAAGTTTTTTCATATATACTATTTCCTTTCGTTTGTTAGATAATCTCTAATTTTATTATATAAAAACTATATAAAAATTAAAAAGATATACCACTCTCAATATAATCATACCTGAATATAGCAAAAGAGTTTAGAATTTAAAACATTCTTCTGGAATATCAAACAAAATGATATCAATATTTTTGATCAAAAAAATAAACCTCGATTTGATTATCATTGTTTTAAAACTCACACATATTTATACTCATTAATAAATGTTTTATTTTGAATCTTTATATTTTAATAATATTGTTTCAACTTTTGTTTTGGTATTTTTTAATCATATTTTCATTTGTTCTCGATCTTTATTTGCTTCAAAAACATCTGTCAGTCATATAGTTTTATTATTTTCAAAGTCAAAACACTGTACTTCATGATAAATTAGATTATTTTTATTTTCATAGAGCTTATTCATAATTTGATGATAAATTTCAAATGATATTTGAAAATTATTTTTTCTGTTATCTAATTCAAATAGTTCTAAAAACATTTTACTGTTCATTATGTTAATAGTAGAACAATTGATGACATTTCCTAGTGATTTAGGTGTGACTTTTTTATTGTAAATGTTATTTTCATAAATAATAACATTATTATCTTCATCGTTTTCAACTGATGATAGATTATTTTTTGTTAAAGTTTTTATTGATAAATAGTAGAATTTTTCATCTGAGTGAAATACAACAAGCGGACGATGTATTTTTTCTCTTTTGTGCTTATTTCTTTTGAAAATTTATCTTTTGCGATTGGTAGTTTATTATTTTTATTTCTGAACTTATATCCTGAACTTTTCACAATTTTGTAACTAGTTATTAATAATGAAGTGTAAACCCTTTATTTAAAGGGTTTTTATTTTGAAAAAACACTAGATTTTTACTTTAAATAGTGATATAATGTAACTAGTAAAAGGAGATAAAAAAATGGCTTTTAAACCTGTAAAAATTCCATCAAAAGATATTGTATTTAGTAGAAGAAAAAACTGTACTTATGTGTACTATACAACCAAGAAAATTTTTAATAAAGAAAAGGGATATAGTGAGAACGAAAGAGCGTGCATAGGTATTGTTTCTGATGAAAAAGAAACAATGATGATACCAAACGAAAACTATGTTACCTACTTTGGAGATTTCGGTATTTCACTTGAAGAAAACGATAGTCAATTTTCAAGGGTTTTATCATTTGGTGCGAGATTGGTTGTTGACAAAATATTAGAAAAGTTAAATGTAAGCTCTATACTAAACAAAGTTTTTAAAGAAAAAACTGATTTAATAAAATCTTTAATTTGTTATTTTATTGAT
>NZ_LFYS01000060.1 GCF_001199495.1 Mycoplasma sp. HU2014
AAATTTTATTATGCTTTTAGAGATAATAATAGATTTTCAAAAGAACACAGTGACTATTTAAAAAGTAAAAAATATACAATAGAAAATTATAAAAAACTAAAAGATAAGTTTGGAACTATAGTTTATATATCTAATCAAGATCTAGAACCAATTGATATTTATAAAATGTACAAACAAAGATGAGAAATCGAACTAGTTAACAAGTTTTATCAAGATAACTTGAACCTTAAAGAAGTAAATAAAAAGAGTGATATTTCAATTTATGGAGCAGAATTTATTAAAATGCTTTCTACAATTATTGGTTATAGAATAAAAAATAAATTCGAAGAAAGAGGTATCTTAAATGAAAAAACTTTTAGTGAAGCACTAAAAGTATTTAACTCTTATAAAAAATACAAAATAAATATTATAGGTGATTCTTGAATAGTTGGTAAAATTTCAAAAAAGGATGAAGAAATGATTTTATCTTGTCTTATATAGTGTATATTTTTGGAATTCTTTATTTAACCAAAACAAATACTCTGAATTGTTTACTTTTAAGGGTGGACCTCTTTGTCTAAATGTTTTAATGTTATTAAAAGATTTTCAGAAGATATTGACTTAATTTTAGATTGAACTATTCTAGGATATAAACTAGATGAACCATATACTCAAAGAACAATATCAAGCCAAAATAAATTCAATGCAGAAATGAATAAAAGAACAGCATCATTTTTAAAAGAAGAGTTTATAAAAACACTAGAAAATGATTTGAATCAATTTAATCTTAAGTTCTACATTGACGAAAAAGACGAAAACACAATTTGGTGTAAGTACCCAACTTTCTATACATCAGGTTATATAATCCAGGAAATAAAATTAGAGATAGGTTCTATTGCAACAACTAATCCTTTTAAAGAAGTAGAAATAAGTAGCATCATCGAAGAAACTTTTCCAGGTACATTTACCAATTCATCTTTTATAAGAGCGATCGATCCAGAAAGAACATTTTGAGAAAAAGCATTAATTTTACATTCAGTATGTAACAAACCTGAAGAAAAACCATTTAACTCAAGATATGCAAGACACTATTATGATTTATATTGTCTAGTGAACTCATCTTATAAAAACAAAGCATTAGAAAATATAAAAATGCTTAAAGAAGCAACTGAATTTAAAAAGAAATTTTATTGAATTAAATATGCTAATTATGATGAAGTTTTAGAAAATAAAAAATTAAAATTAATTCCAAGTGAGTTTAGAATCGAACAAATTAGAAAAGATTATGTAGATATGAAATCAATGTTTTATGGAGAAATTATTGAATTTGACAAAATCTTAGAAACACTTAAAAATTTAGAAAAAGAAATTAATGATAAATTATCAAAAGAAAATGTTTGAAATTAGAAAATAATAACAAAAGTTTTAAATTTTGCTTAAACAAATCTTTAAAAAAGATTTGTTTTTTTTGTCTATTTAAATTATTTTTAATTCCTATTGAGAAAGCAAGCTATTATTACTAATGAAAAAAAGTCGGAATTCCGACTAAATTTCACGAGTTAATAAGTTTTTTATGCTAAACTAAAAATAAATAACCGGAATTCCGACTAAATTTCACGAGAGGTATTATATGCATATTAAAAGAGATTTCTATTTAAATAAACTTATAGAAAAACAAAACAATAAAAAAGTAAAAATAATAACAGGTATAAGACGTTGTGGAAAATCTTATTTATTAATTCATATTTTTTATAATTATTTAATTTCAAAAGGTATTGAAAAAGATCAAATTAACATTTTATCACTTGATAAATATAGTAATAGAAATTATCGTGTCCCATCGATGTTAAATAAATTTTTTGAGGATAATATAAAAGATCCAAATAAAAAATATTACTTTTTTATTGATGAAATTCAATTATGTAACAATGAATACAATGAAATAACAAATTCATATGATACTTTTATTGATGTTTTATTAGAATATTATCAAAATGATAATATTGAAATTTATATCACTGGAAGCAATTCTAGAATGCTATCAAAAGATATACTTACTCAATTTAGAGACAGAGGAGATGAAATTAGAGTTCATCCATTATCATTTAGTGAAATTTATGAATTATTTGAAAATAAGCAGATGGCATTAAAACAATATTTTGTGTATGGTGGAATGCCTTATATTTATTATCTAGATGAAGAAAAACAAAAAACAAATTATTTGCAAACTTTGTTTACTGAAACTTATTTAAAAGATATTATCGAAAGAAATAACATTATTAATAATCTTGAAGTATTGGATATTTTATTGAACTTTATATCTTCAACTGTAGGTTCATTAACAAATCCAACTAAACTATCAAATAGGTTTGATTCTGAGAATAAAATTAAAATATCATCTGAGACAGTCAAAAAATATTTAGATTATTTTAAAGATGCTTATATAATTTCATCTTGTCAAAGATTTGATGTTAAAGGTAGTAAACATTTTAAAACACCTTTAAAATATTACTTTACTGATATTGGACTAAGAAATGCTAGATTAAATTTTAGACAAATTGAACATTCTCATATTATGGAAAATATCATTTATAATGAACTAATAAAAAGAGATTACACTGTTGATGTAGGAGTTGTAAAATACGATTACAAAACTCCAACTAAAAGAACAGAGATTGAATTAGAAATTGATTTTGTTGTCAATAAAGGTCATGAAAGATATTACATTCAATCAGCACTAAATATAGATAGTTATGAAAAACTAAAACAAGAAATCAATTCATTAAAAAGAGTTGATGATTCTTTTAAAAAAATTGTTATTGTTAGAGAAAACATAGTATCAAGAAATGATGATAATGGAATATTGTTTATTAGCCTTGAAGATTTCTTATTAGATGAAAACATATTAAACTAAAACATCATTTAAACAAATCTTTTTTGAAGATTTGTTTTTTATTAAAAGATAAACAATGAATTAATACGCGTTAAAATAGTCTTATGAAAACAATAAGAATATATGAAATGTTTGCTGGGATTGGTTCTCAATATAAAGCATGTAAAAATATAGAAAAAGAGTTAGATATTAAGTTTGAATCACTAGGTGCATGTGAGTGATTTATTGATGCAGTAATTGGTTATATGAAAATACATTATGGCCAAATTAAAAGTGAAAACAATTTATCTAAGCAAGAAATGATTAAATTATTATCAGATTATTCTTGATCTGCAGATTCAAAAAAACCAGTAAGAGAAAATTATTTTTCAACAATGAATGAAGAAAAACTAAGAAGAATTTTTCCCTATCTTTTTGGTTTTGTTAATAAAAAATATTTAGCTAAAAAAATCAATATAGATATCCACGGGGGGGGGAATCTTATACAAATATTAAAAAGATTGATATTCTTCCTAAAGATATTGATATTTTAACTTATTCTTTTCCTTGTCAAGATATTTCTCAACAAGGTGCACAAAAAGGTATAACAAAACAAACTAGATCAGGTTTGCTTTTTGAAGTTGAAAGAATTTTAAAAAATAATAAAGATAGACTACCAAAAGTCTTGCTATTAGAAAACGTTAAAGCTCTAGCAAGTTATAAATTTAATAAAGATTTTACAAATTGATTAAATACATTAAAAAAACTTGGTTATGAATCTAAATGAAAAGTAATTAATTCAGCTGATTATGGTTCTTATCAAAATAGAGAACGTGTTTTTTGCATATCTTATTTATCAAAAAATAAAGAATTTGATTTTCCTAAAAAAAATGAAAACAAAAGAACTTTGAAAGCAATTATAAAAAATGAAATAGATATGCAAGAATGTAATAAACTATTAAAATATTTTAAAGATGATTTTTATGTAACTAAAAATAATATTTCTAAAACAAAACTTGTTGGTTATACTAACTTTAATTCTGAAGCTTATATTTACTTACCTGATAAATTAGGACCAACACTTACTGCATCTGGAGCAAATTCTAGATTAAAATTTTATTTTAAAGAAACAAATGAACTTAAACTCATTTCTGCTAAACAAGCTTTTTTATATATGGGATTTAATAAAAAAGATTACGAAGCAATTAAAAAAGACGACTTATTAACTGAATCAAAAATGATTTTTCTTTGTGGGAATTCAATATCTGTAGAGGTATTAGAATGCTTATTTAAGGAGATGATTTTATGTGAAGTAGTATAGATATAAGAGTCTTTAGAATGCATTTTGAAACTAGATCTTTTAATAATGAAAAATCAACAAGTGCTAAGGCAAAAGGATATATCGATCTGTATTTAGATTTTTCAACAAAAATTTTATATGTTCCACATTGAGAAATTAAATTTGAATCTTTATATTTAGATTTATATACAACACCAGCATGATTTAAAAGCAGAAAGAAAAATTTTAATTTAAGAAAATCTTTATTTGACAAATTAGGTTTACGTCAAACAAATAGACCCGATAAAACAGAGAATCGATTATATGAATTAGATCAAAATGAATTAGAAATAGCTAACAAATGATTTAATGAAGAATATAATTCAACATTAAAAAACATTATTTCAATTATAAAAGGAAATAATGCAGGAGGGTCATTTAAAAAACCTAGTGCAGCAGAAATGATTGGTGTAAATTTATACAATAAATATGAAGAATATAAATATAATTTAACTATGTTTTTTGACCTAATAACTTATAAAGATAAGAGAATTCTAGATTTACTTGAAAATGATGAAAATAGTATGCTTATAGATAAATTAGAAAGTATTAATGATTTTTTAGATTACATTGTTAATTCTAATAAATATCCTATTCATTCAAACCTTTTAAAACTTACAACAGTAAAACTTAATCTAAGTTATGAAGAAAGAAAAAAATTTTTTGTTTCAAAAAGTGCAAAAATTATGGATATGGAAGAAACGATCAGAGACTCTAATAAAAAATTATCAGAAATAGATAAAAAAATTAAAAGAGCTAGAAGCAAAGCTTCAAAAATGAAAATTAATGTGTTTAAGAGAGAAAAAGGTTACTCATATGAAAATGCACACATCTTAGATGTAGCAATTATAAGAAATAAACTTATTGAATTAATAGATGAAAATAAACAACTTGATGATGCGGAATTTTTGAACTTATTTGATTACATAACTGATGAAAACAACATGTTGAATTTGCAAACACAAGTTCATAAATGATTTGATAAAGGATTTTTTAGTTTTAATAAAAATGGTGAGATCACTAAAACAAAAAACGACTTTGATATAAACGAGTACAATGAACTAGGCTTTTACAAAACAATACCAAAAGATAAATTAACAGATGAAAGAATAAATTATATAAACTTAAGAAATGAAAATAGAGGACTAAAAATAGACTAGTTCAACTAGTCTATTTTAAATAGTTTCTTAGAATTTAAAGTAGTTTGTTTTATAACTTCTTCAATAGGTATATTTTTCAATTCAGCTACTTTTTTAGCAGTGTAGTAAATATATTTAGGGTGATTTAATTGACCTCTAAAAGGATGAGGTGTTAAATAAGGTGCGTCAGTTTCTAACAATAATTTATCTAACGGTATTACTTTAACTGCTTCTTGCAGATCTTTTGCATTTTTAAAAGTAACCGCCCCACCAATATTTATATAACAATTTAGATCTAAAAATTTTTGAGCATATTCTTTATTTGCTGAAAAGCAATGTACAACTTTAGGTATTTGATTTAGATCTTTAATTATTTCTATAACATCATCGTATGCTTCATAAACATCTTTTAAATCTCTAATGTGCATTTGTAAAACTTTGTTATGCTTTATTGCTAAATTAATATGATCTTTAAAAAATTCTTTTTGTAATTGTTCATCTTCTCTAGTGTAATAATAATCTAATCCAGTTTCGCCTATTGCAACAACTTTCTGATGATTAGCTAATTGATCTAATTGATCTATCACACTTTTATCATAATTAGATACTTCATTAGGATGAATTGCAACTGCAACATAAACATCTTCAAATTGTTCTGAAAGCTCAACTGCTTTTTTTGAACTGGTTAAATCAAAACTAGCACATAATCATGCTCCAACGTTGTGTTTGTAAGATTCTTCTATCATTTGTTTAACATTAGCATCTTTATATCTAAAATAGTCATTAAAATGTATATGATTATCAAAAATTTTATTATTATCCATAGCTTAACCTCTTGTTTAATATAATAAAATTTTAACAAATAACATATAATAACTATAAAATATAATTACAAAGGAGGAACTAAAATGAGTAAAGTTCTTGTTTTAAAAACAACAGCGCAACCTGATGAAACATCAAACTCAGTTGCATTAACAAAAAGATTTTTAGAAGAATATAAAAAATTAAATCCAAACGATGAAATCATTGAAATAGATTTAAACAAAGAAGAGGTAGGAACAAGTATATTAACACAACAATCATTTCCTACATTTTTCCAACAACAAGCAACTGTTGATTACATTAAATTATTAAAAAGTGTAGATAAATTAGTTATTGCTTGTCCTATGTATAATTTTTCAACACCAGTTACATTAAAAACATTTATTGATCACGTTTCTTTAGCTAATGAAACATTCTCATATAAATATTCTAAAAAAGGAGATGCTATTGGATTAATAACCAACCTAAAAGCTCAAATTTTAGGAGTTCAAGGAGCACCTTTAGGATGATATACTTGAGGAGCACACACTCAATATGTTGAAGGAGCTTTAGGATTCTTAGGAATTAAATTTAATAAAACTGTTTTACTAGCTGGAGTAAAAGTTGGAGAATTGGCTCAACTTTCACCAGAACAACGTGTTGAAACAATTATTGATGACATTAAAGAAGCTGCAAGAATATTTTAATCAATTATAAAAGAGGGATAAAGGATTATCCCTCTTTTTCTATTTTTAAGATAGTGCTTTTAATTTTCTCTAAAATCAATAACCGCTCTACCTATGAAATCACCTTTTTCAAGTTTTTCAAATATTTCAGCAACTTGATCTAATTTAACTACTTTAGTTACTTCTGATTTAACTAATCCTCTAGCTGCATAGTCTAATGCTTCTTGCAGATCTTTACGAGTACCTACAATAGATCCTGCTAGCTCACGTTCTAATAACACAGTTCAAAATACAGAAGCACCAAACTCATCTTTTCCTAATTTATCTTTAGCAGGTAAACCTACTAGAACTTGACGACCACCACGTCTTAACATTTCCATTCCTTGGTTAGCTGCTGATGTTGCAACAGAAGTGTTAACTACACCGTGAGCACCACCATTTGTAGCTTCAATAACTTTTTCAATAGCGTTAACTTTTTTGCTATTAAATGCAAATTCTGCACCCGATTTTAAAGCTAGATCAACTTTTTCATCAGTTACATCAATACCAATAACTCTATAACCCATTGCTTTTGCATATTGGATAGCCATTTGACCTAGTCCACCAACTCCAATAACAACAACAAAATTTCCAGGTTTTAATTTAGCTTGTTTAACTGCTTTATAAGTAGTTACTCCTGCACAAACAACAGGAGCACCTGTTATGATATCTAAGTCTTTTGGAACTAAGCCAACAAAATCTTCATGTCCGATTGCATATTCTGCATATGATCCATCTTTTGTATATGCTGACATATTTTGATCAGGACACAATGTTTCTCTACCGCTTAAACAATATTCACAGTGACCACAAGCATCATGCAATCAAGCAAGACAAACTCTATCTCCAACTTTTAAATGTGTACACCCAGGACCTAGTTTAGTAACAATACCAATTCCCTCATGACCAGGTATTAATGGATATTTAGGTTCAACTAATCAATCATAATTTGCTGCGTGTAAATCTGTGTGACAAATTCCGCTAGTTTCCATTTTGATCAAGACTTCTTTTTCCTTTGGTTCAGGAATGTCTACCACTTCTACACTTCATTTGTGTGGTTGACTAACCACAAAAGCTTTCATTTTTGCCATAAATCCCCCATATTGAAAACACTTAATAGAAATATTCTTTTACTATATTTCAACTAAATTATAGCTTTTAATTATCACCTTTAGTGGAAACAGGGCATATTCCAGACACCTTTAGTGGAAACAGGGCATATATTTATTAATTTGAAAATTAAACCGTTTATGTTTCACTTATTTTAGTTTTTTAAATATAAAAAAGACAGAATGCTATCTGTCATTTTGTACACATTTTACTAGTTATTTTGTGAACTATTAAATTTTTGTATTCATGAATTTATTTTGTTTTCATGTTTCTTGTATTCTTCAAAAATTTCTTTCATGTGTTTTAAAAAACTAACCCTTGAATGTTCCTTGCTTTGGTTTCTTCTTTCTGCAAGTTTATCTAATACTTCATTTAAAGAACTAAAGGATTTTGAATATTCATAAAATTCTAAAAGTTTAGATAATGACTCTCCCTCTTTTGAATTAAAGAAAGTTTCAGCTTCTTTTGTTTTTAAAATATCAAGTTTTTCATTTTCTTGTTTCTCTCTCAAATCATTTATAAATTTTTCAATTTTTGATCCAATTTCTTTTTTAATTTGATCAAATTCATTTTCAAATTGAGTATTATTGATACTTGTGATACCTTCTCCGCTAATTTTTAATTTTTACAACGAAAATTTTTATCATTTTATGTTTAAAAAAACAACAATATCATTCAACACATCTATCTATAATTGGATGAACAAAAAATAGCATCTTTGCTATTTTTAATACAAAAATTTTACTATTTAGTCTGAAATTAAGAACCTAAATATTTGTCTATCAATTTATCTATTTTACTTTTGTATTTTTCATAATTATCAAATGTAGATTTAGCATATTCTAAAAAAATTTTTTTAGATTTTTTTCACTCGGATACTCTTCTGAAAGTTTTTCTATAGCTTCTTTTATAGATTCAAATGATTTAGATTTTTTATAAAATTGAAAAATATTATCTAAAACTTTACCTTCTTCAGATTCTAAAATTTTAGTAGATTTTTCTACTTCTATTTCTCCCAATTTACTTATCAACTTTTCAATCTTTGGACCAACATTTTTTTTAATATTTTGAAATTGTGTTTCTTGTTCTTCAGCAATTTTTTTGGTTTCTTTTTCTGGATCAATTTTCTTTTCAGTAGGTTTTTCTTGTATTTCAGCTCTAGTACATGCAACAGCAACAATTCCAGTTGTAGCAACCATTGTAAATATTGATAATATAGATACTAACTTTTTCATATTCTCATTCCTATTTAACTTTTTACATATTTATACTATCATATTTAAAATATTGCTTATTAAAAATAAACAAAATTATTTTCCTAAGCAGTATTTTCTAAAAATGTTATCAATAATTTCATCTTCGTATTCAACACCTATTAATTCATTTAATAAGTTTCATGCATCATATAAATCAACATTAACTATATCAATAGGCATTCCTGATTTAATTACATCTAAAGCAGTTGTTAGTTTAGCTTTAATTTGTTCAACTAATGCAATTTGATTTAATCCAATTAAAATTAATTCATCATTTTTTTTAATTTCTTCATTGTTGTACATTTGATTAATTTTTAAAATTAATTGATCTATATCTTGATTTTTAGCACTAGTAAACACAACGTTATTATATTTCTGATTTAATAATTGAATTTGTTTATCATCAAGTTGATCAGTTTTATTTACAACTAAAATTCAATTTTTATCATTTAGTAATTCAAAAATTTCTTTATTATCTTTATCATCAATATTATTGTAGTTAACAACAAATAAAACTAGATCAGCTTTATTAATTAAATCTTTTGATTTTTTAATCCCTAAACTTTCAACAACATCATCAGTTGATCTGATTCCGGCTGTATCAATTAGATCTAAAGTTACATTTTCTAAACTAATTTGTCCTTCAACAATATCACGAGTTGTTCCTGGAATATCAGTAACAATCGCTTTATCTTCATTGATTAAAGTATTTAAAATAGATGATTTACCTACATTAGTTTGACCGATAATTGCTGTTTTAATTCCTTCAGAATTTTTAAATGCCATTTTTGATCTAATTAAAAGTTTATTGATTTGATCATTTATTATCTCTAATAATTTAGTTAAATCCTCAGTGCTTGATCCTTCAACATCATCATAATCAGGATAATCAATTGAAACTTGAATTCTACTAATAATATCTAAAAGATTATCTTTTAATTCGATAACAGCTTTATTATTAGCACCACTCATATTAGCAACACCAATTTTTAAAGCTAATTCATTTTTAGCATGAATTAAATTATTAATACCTTCAGCTTGAATTAGATCGATTTTTCCATTAACAAATGATCTTTGACTGAACTCACCTCTCATAGCCATTCTAGCTCCTGATTGAGTAATTATATTAATAATTCTATTAGTGTTTAAAATACCACCGTGACAAGCAATTTCAACTACATTTTCACCAGTAAATGAATTAGGAGCAACAAAACAAGTTAAAACAACTTCATCAATTAATTCATCTTTAAAATAAAGTTTTCTAACAAATATCCCTCTTTTAGTTTGGATTTGATCTTTTTCTTTTAATAATCTATTAATTACAGTAAACGCTTCATCTCCACTAATTCTAATCAAAGCTATAGCTTGAGTTGAAATATTAGTAGCAGGAGCAACGACTGTATCTTGTAATGTAATCATCAAATCATCTCTTTTCTTTATTGATATAATTTTATAAGACCAATTTATTAATGGTAGTTTAAATATTATTGCTAATTAAATATTTCTTCAATAATAGGGTCTCTTCAATTGTTTTTTATTAACACTGGGTTTTTATTTAAATTTCTATTTACTATTTCTAATATTCTTTCATCTGATATATCTTTTTTCAGTATTTCTATTAACTCGCTAGTGGAAATAGCAAAAATATTAATTCCATTTATAGTAATTTTATTCTTATTTGATGTTTGAAGTTCTATGAATTGACAAGATCTAAAAATATTTAAAACATTAGAATCTAACTGATTGGCTACAAAAATAGTTTGTCCTCCTTTATAATTAGCATTAAAATTAACCGAATGTCTAATCACTGGTTCTATTTCTGCTCTCTTTTGATTGCTCGGGTTCATTAGCGTTGCCTCTATTAATAAATTATAATCCTTAGAAATTATTTCAATATCTCCATAATAACCAGGTTTGTGTAATAGTGGTAAATTATTGGAATCCAAGCTAACACCAAAACTTTTTAATATATCATAATCTTTATTTTTAGATATATAAAATCAAGCGATAGAAATTATATACTCAAAAATCGTAGGTATTGTAGCGCTTGTTGTGACATGCTTGAAGACTTTATCGTCATTTCTATTAATAATGTTAATTAATATATCAATAATTTTCTCTTTTGGAAAATTATTATAAATAAAATTTTTAAGATTAATTTGTTTTTGTAATTCAAGAACTCTATTTAAGTCGTCATTTAAATTAATATTCAATCTTTTCTTAACAGTGTTTTTAATTTCAGGAATTTTATCACTTATATCAAAAATTTCTTCCACAGAAACATCTGAAAATCAAATACTATCGCTACCCGTTTCATAATATAAATTATCTTCGCCACATAGTTTAAAATCTTTGTTAGCAATATTAATAAAAGAATCAATAACAATTCTATTTACTAAATTAACTAATTTATTATTGAAGTTAATTAAACCCGTTATTTCAAATAAGCGTTTAGTTATATCGGAATATTCTTTGATTAGATCGTTTGTCTTACTATAAATAAACTGAGTATATATTTTAGAATTATCGTCATCTAATAAAAAGTTATTTTTATTATTTCTCAAAAATGTAGAGACGCTATCTTTTTCTTTATAAACAAATAATTTAGCATTAAAACCAAAAGCTTTTTTAATTCTTTCATCATATGATAGATCTATTAAATTACGAAGATTATCTTCGGTTTTGGTATTTTTAAAAACTAGTAGACTAGAGATGAATTCAACATAAAGTTGTGAAGCAATAGTAGATTTATTGTTATAAAAAATTTTAGATAAATTGCCTTTATGCCAATTATCCAGACTAAATTTTTTACTTAGTTCACTTAAGTCTTGTTCTATGATAAAATACTTTAAAAAATATTGATTATAAAATTCTTCAAACGTTATTTTTTGTTCTAAAACTAGTTGGTAATTATTAATTATTTTCTCTATGTATGATTCATCAAAATTTGGTCTAATCGATTGAATTATTGCTAAAAAATGATTTTGTTCAACATTCTCATATTTACATAATATTTTTAGAGCAATTCTAAAAGGATAAAAATATTTACCAGAATTATGGCTATAAATTCTTAGTTTTAATAGTTGTCTTAAATATACAAGATTGTCAGTGGATAACATTAGCATTTTCTCTAATTCATCAGCTTGAGTAATATTATTTTTTATATAAGAACTACCTACTGTACTTAAATTTCTCTGACTATCAATAAATCCAATTTTCAATAAATTATTTGTTAATGTTCTAGCTCTTAAACCCTTTTTAGAATCTTCTGGATACTTATAATTTTTTAATCTTTTAAAATCCGCAAATAATTCTTGTTCATTATTGTCTTCTAGTTGAACTATTTCATTAATAAATGATCTGTAAAAAATTTCTTGAGTTTCTTTATTTTTATTTCAAACAATATCGTTATTCATAAAAATATTTAATTGTTCCAAAATAACCTTGTTTACCCCAACTATTTGTTTAACCCTGATTGAAGTATCTCCTAAATTAAATATGGAATTTACTTTTTCTAGTTTCATTTTGACCCCATTTAAAAACCGTATAATAGATTTATCTATTGTATAATATATAATTATAAAATTATATTAACATAGAAGTGGAGACAATATATGAAAAATATAAACCGCAACCATTATACAGAAAAAGATATAAACAGTTCTCTTAGCAATTTTTATAATAATGCTATATGTACAGATGATGACAAGAAAAAACTTTTAAAAATTAGCAATAGAAGGTATTTGGGATCTAAAACAAAAATCTTAGATTTTATTTATAGTGTTATTGAAAGTGAAATCAGTAATATAAACACGATTGCAGATATTTTTGCAGGTACCGGGGTTGTTTCCAACATGTTTTACCAACTTAATAAAAAGGTTATTGTAAACGATATACTAGAATCTAATTATATTTGTTACAATGCTTGATTCGGTAAACAAAAAGTTAATATAGATAAACTTAATATAATTATTAATGAATTAAATAATCTTGAACCAATTGATGAAAACTACGTATCATTACATTTCGCCAACAAGTACTTTGATTTATACAATGCAAAAAAAATTGGTCTTATAAGAGAAAAAATTGAAACATATAAAATTAACAAAAGAGAAAAGCATATATTATTAACATCCCTATTGTATGCAATAGATAAAGTTGCAAATACCACAGGTCATTACGATGCTTTCTTAAAAAAAGAAATAGCAACAAAAAAAATAGAATTAGTTCTTCTTGATATTAAAAATGATAATAATGATAATGAAATATATTGTGAAGATGCAAATAAATTAGTAAGGAAAATAAAAGCAGATCTATTTTATATAGATACCCCGTATAATTCTAGACAGTACTCCAGTGCATACCATTTAATTGAAAATATAATAACTTGAAAAAAACCTAAAGTTGAAGGTGTTGCTAGTAAAATGGTAACTCGTAAAGAAAAAAGTTCAATTTATTGTACCAAAAAAGCCAAGCAAGCATTCGATGAATTAATTAGCAATATTAATACAAAATTTATTTTAGTTTCATTTAATAATATGGAACAAAAAGGTAACGAACGTTCTAATTCTAAGATAAGCAAAGAAGAAATTATGAAAATATTAGAAAAAAAAGGAGAAGTGTTTGTATATGAAATACCTTATAAATATTATTCAACAGGAAAAAGTAAAATTGATAACCATAAAGAAATTTTATATTTTTGTAAAGTAAATAATGAAAGCAATTAATAAACAAAGTAATTTTATAAAATCCCCTTTAAATTACACAGGTGGTAAATATAAATTATTAAAACAAATAATTCCCCTGTTTCCTGAAAAAATCAACACTTTTTATGATTTATTTGCTGGCGGTTGTGATGTTTCAATCAATATAGAGGCTGAAAAAATAATTGCTAACGATATTAATAACAATATTGTAGAACTCTTTCAATTTTTCAAAAAAAATGACGTAGACACTATTATTAGAAATGTTGAAAAAGTTGTTGCAACTTATAAACTATCAAATACTAAATTAAATGGGTATAAGTATTACAATACAAATTCTTTAGTTGGATTAAAAGAAACTAATAAGTATAACTATACAAGATTAAGAGCTGATTATAATGAAAACATTTTCAATGATATAGAAAAAACAATTGTATTTTATGTATTAATAATTTTTGGATTTAATAATCAAATTAGATTTAATAATAAAAAATTATTTAATACCCCTTGTGGTAAAAGAGATTTTAATATGAATTTAGAAAATAAATTGATCTCTTTTAAAAATAAACTAGATAAGTTAAACATTGAATTTCATTCTTTTGACTACAAATATTTTTTAGATGCTGAATTTGAATATAACGATTTTATATATATAGACCCTCCTTACTTAATTGCTAATGCTACGTATAATGAAGGCAATAATTGAAATATACAAAAAGAGGTTGATTTATATAACTTTTTAGATGAGATTAGTAGTAAGGGTATTAAATTTGCTTTATCAAATGTTGTGTATCACAACGGAAAAACAAATGAAATTTTAAAAAAGTGGGCTGAAAAATATAATGTTCATTATTTAAATTATGAATACAAAAATTCTAATTATCAAAAAAATAAAGATAGCAAGTCAATAGAAGTTCTTATTACAAACTACAAAAAGTAGATGGAAGAACACAATCAATTGAAAAAAATCTAAAACCGTAGTTAAATCTTTTCTCTCCATCTATTCAAACTGTTTTTTAGTTTTCTTTTCTCCAATATAATCGTCGCTCACCAACAAAAAACAAGCAATAAAAAACCACAATTTAAATTGTGGTTAATTTAATTTAGTTTATTTACTTTTTGCAGTCGCTTTTGGTTTAGCTGTTGTTGATTTTGGTTTTGTTGATTTAGCAACTGTTTTTGGTTTAACTTCTTTTACAACTGGTTCTTCAACTTTCACTTCTTCAACTTTAGCAGCTTCAACTTTAGCTTCAACTTTAGCTTGTTCAACTTTTTTGCATGGGAACATTGGATATTCTGGATGAGGTTCTTTAAGCATTAATATACCAATAAATGCAATTGCTGTAGATAGAATAATAAGTACAAATTGAATTGCTCTTAGTGTTACTTGGTTTTTAGCTAATGCTGGTATAAGTGAAATACCAGAAATTAGAATTAATACTAATGTAAAGAATACGTATCCGAATCCTCAAATTAAACTGAACATTCAACCAATAGTTTTTGGATCCGCTTCTTTATATTCATGTGGTAAGTTTAACATAACACCTTGAATACCTCAAATACATAATCCAGTTAAGAATCCTAAAATGATAAACATTGTAGTTGAGAATCCAAACACAGATTTGTTAGTACTTACTCCATATTTAGCAACACCAAATACAAATGTTAGAGTTGATAGTGTAAATAGAACTATTGCAGATGCAATTGCAGTAGCAATAAATCATCTTCTTTTTGCTTGTTTTCTTGATCATAAACCAAGACTGATTGGACCAACAAATACCGCTGATAAGAATGCTACTTGTCATCCAAATATAAATTTATTGAAAAGACCTCCAGCCTTACTTAGTCCGTTAAAAATTGGTATTGTTAAACTTGTTAAGAAAACAGCTATACATAATCATCCACCATATAGTAGAACTCATGCGTATGTTTGTTTTTTCTTAATGTATGATCCAAGAATACCTAATCCATTTACTTTTACTCTTGGTTCATTTTCTTTAACGTCAAATTGTGTTCCTATAAAAATAAATAATAATAAAGGAATAATGTTTAACGCGGCTAATAGAGTAACTATTAATTTTCATTGTTCTCTAACTGCATCTGAATTTGTAACTACAAGCACAGGAACGATTGAAATAATTGTTCCTAATGGGTAGAATCAAATACCAAATTGTGAAACAACTGATTTTTGTTTAGGCCCAAAGAAGTTAGCAACAACAGGTTGAGTTAAAATAATTAAAGTTGTTCCTCCAATAGCCATAATTGTTCTTAAAACTAAGAACAATGCATACCCGTATCCAGCAGCTGGCATAAATGCAGCAGGAATACCAACTAATGTCATTGCTATAGCAATGATAGTAGTATATTTGTGTGCAAATTTAGCTAATAATAAAGCAACAAGCACTGAACCTATACCACGACCTAGTGTAATTGATCAGTTTGCGATTTGATTTACAAGTTCAAAGCTACTATTTTTTTGGATTCCAAAATAACCTAAGAATCCTGCGGTAACTTTGGTACCTTCTTCAACACCACCACCTGCTAGTGTAACTGAGAACCCTCAGTTTGCAATGAATAGCATGTATGCAAATGAAATAAATGATCATAATAAAAATCCATAAAGAACTTTATTTTTTTGTGATCATTCTTTGATTTTGTTATTCATATTTTACCTTTCTATGTAAATAAAACTTAAATAATTTGGCTTACATATATAAATCAAAATATATAATTACTTAAGTTTTACTTACCATTTTTACTCTTCATTTTTATAAAAATGAATTAACAAAAGTCATGTTAATTATCTATATAATTTCATATATAGACAATTATATTATATATCCGAGTAGTTAAGTTTTATAGTCATATAATTAAAATGTCTGGAATATAAATAAAATGGTTAGAATATTAGGTAAAATAGATAATTGTTTTTAAATATTTAATAGTTAAAAATTAGAAGATATAAAAACTATTGGTAACATATTTTTTATTTATAAGTTTGAATTTCTTATATATAATTATTTAAGTTATAAAAGTAATTTGGGGGTTAATATGAGTTTAATAGTTTTAGAAAATATTTCTCATCAAAATGGTGGAAAAATTTTATATAGAGATTCTGAAATGAGAATTAATAAAGGCGAACACATTGCACTTGTAGGACCTAACGGAGCTGGTAAAACAACTTTATTAAATATCATAGCTCAAAAAATAGTTCCAGATCACGGAACTATAGAATGACATCCAAAAGCAAAAATCGGTTATTTAGATCAACACCAAGAAGTTGATATGAATATTACTAGTCAAGATTATTTAAAAGATGCTTTTAAATACTTATATGAAATAGAAGAAAAAATTAATAAGATCTATGAAAACATGGCTATTGAATATAAAGAAGAAGATCTAGTTAAAGCTTTAGAATTACAAGATTATTTAACAAGTCATGGTTTTGATACAATTGATAAAACAATTGGAAACTTAGTTTCAGGTTTAGGAATTAATCCTGAAAATATGACAAAAAAATTAGGTCAATTATCCGGTGGTCAAAGAGGAAAAATTTTATTAGCTAAATTATTATTAAAAAATGATGATTTTATTTTATTAGATGAACCTACTAACTTTTTAGATATTGAGCAAGTTGAATGATTGGCTAACTTTTTAAATAACTATGAGCATGCATTTTTAGTAGTAAGTCACGATATTGATTTTATAAATAAAATTTCTAAAATAATTTTTGCTATTGAAAATCAAGAAATTAATCGTTATGTTGGAGATTATAATAAATACTTAGAATTATCAGCTTTAAAAGCAGAACAATATGACAAAGCAAGAGAATCTCAACAACAACAAATTGCTAAATTAAAAGATTATATTTCAAGAAATGCAGCACGTGCATCAACTGCAAGAAGTGCTCAATCAAGACAAAAACAACTAGATAAAATTGAAGTTATGGATCAACGTCAAAAACTTGTTAAACCTAAAATGAGTTTTAAATATAAAAGACCTAATTCTGCAGTTGTAGTAAAAGCTGAAAATTTAGAAATTGGTTATGATTTTGTTTTAACTGAACCTCTAGCATTTGAATTGCGTGAAGGACAAAAATGTATTGTTAAAGGATACAATGGTATAGGTAAAACTACATTTTTAAAAACTATTGCAAATGAAATTAAACCAATAAATGGTTGATCAAAACTAGGAGACGGAGTTGAAGTTAGATATTTCCATCAAACTGAAGATTTTGATGATGCTGAAACTCCTATTTCATATTTAATGAATCGTCATCCAAAAATGTTAGAACCTGAAATAAGAGCAACGATTTCAAGATTTGGTGTAAAATCTGAACTAATGCAAAATCCTATGAAACAACTTTCTGGAGGAGAACAAACTAAAGTTAGACTTGCTTCATTAAGTTTAGAACCAGCAAGTTTACTAATATTAGATGAGCCTACTAACCATATTGATGTATTAGCTAAAGAATCACTACTTGAAGCCATCCAACAATTTACCGGAACAGTATTAATTACAACTCACGATATTAACTTCGAAACTAATTGAGCAGATAAAGTATTAAACTTTGAAGATTTAGTTGATTAAAAACAATAAAGACGTTCATTACTGAACGTCTTTTAAATTATTTTTTTCATTGACAAAATATGTAGTTTTTATACATATAAAAGATGAATAAAAGGAATTTTACAATATTTTGATCGTTTTTCTTATAACAAAATTATTTTGTTATAAATCCTTTAGAGAATTCTTTTATTATGATTACTATGCACAATTTACTAATTTTAATTAAAGAATTATTTTGTAAATAAATTAAAGGAGTTATAAGAAACGAGTTTTAAAACTAACTTGAAAAACTTATTTAAATATATGAAACGATCGAAACAAAAAAATAGAAAAATAAAAAAATTTTAATAAAAATAGAATATTAAAATATAAACATAATTATGAACAATATAAGTTAAGACTTTATATAAATATTTCAAAAGAATTTAATTTACGCGAGGAACCTGAGAAAAGCCCCTCAAAATAATTTTATACCAATGTTTCTTATAACTCAATGAAATAAATTCCAATAAACTATCTTTAAAGAACCGAAAACAAAAAGATATGAATTATTCATATCTTTATTTTGTGTTTTCTTGTCGAAATATTTTGATTTAAACTATTTATCAATAGATTTTGAATCAACATCTATAATAACGTATCTATGAGGAGAACCACCGAATTTTTCATTAAAAGCATCTTTATCAGGAGATTTTTTATTTGCATTATGTTTTGCTTGAATTTCAACATATTCTCTTAATTTAAATTTGTCTGCTTTAAACTTATCTTTAGATAGTTCTGGATATAGAAATGCATAGTTAAATATTGAAACTTCATTTCTTTGATTTTTGGTTGTAACATTTTTATCTTTTATATCTATTTCTAAAATACTGAAATCAGAAGTTAATATAAACATTTCTCATGTGTTTACACCAGGTGTTTTTGATCTATCTCAAACATTATATTGACTTATTTCATTTGTTTTTAATTTTCTAAATGAACCATATTTAAGAGCATTTTCTTGTGAATTTATTTTCGCGAATTGGTTATCATCATCATAAGCAAAAAATATAAATTTGTCTAAGTTGAATAATGTTGATAATCAGTTTTGTTTAAATAATTGATTTAAAATTTTTCCAAACTCACTTTTTGCAAAAGGTTCATCATTATCTCCATATTTAACAATAAAATTATTAACATAAGATAAATCGGATTTTATTTTATTTAAATCAAATTGCTTATTTTCTCCAAGTGCAATTTTTCTTTGTTCTTCTATATATTTGTCTTTTTCTTTTTTAGAGTTTTCACCCAAATCTTTAAATTCTAAATTTAGAATTTGATTTACATACTCATGTTCTATGAATCTATTTCATTTATCATTTTTTTGTTTTTCTTTACTAATTTTTAATGAATCTAAATTTGTGTTGTTCTTATTTGTTAAAACTAAAGAAAAAGATAAAGCTAAAACTACAAATGCTATAACTGAATATATTATTTTTGTAAATGTTTTATTCATTTTAGTTCTCCTTTTCATTTTCTTTTGGATCTGCAAATTCAATCTCAACTGATCCAACATACTTATCTGAATTTTCTTTTGCTGAAAGTTTAATTTTTGCGTCATCTATAAAATCAACTTTTAATTGTGTTGCATCTAAATCTAATTCATTTGTTTTATTAATAGCTACAACAACTTTATCAATTTTAAGCTTATCATTTTTATCTAATTCAATTCCTGTTTTAATTTTAATTAAATTTTCTAAAAAATCTTTTTCTGCTGTTAGAATTCCTAATGACGGATAACCATAAAATTTTATTATATCTTTTTCAAAAGCATCATAACCTTCTTGATCCTTATGATAAATACTTATGTGTAAAACATTTGAAATTGCATCTGAACTAATGCTTTCTGTTTTTGATTCAGAAAAATATATAATTTTATCTAATTCTATTTTCATATCAGATGAATCTTTTTTTGAAGCTTTTATAACAATAAAGAAATTATCTTTTCTAATATATATAACATTGCTGCTTATGTGTTTAGATTCACTACCTATATTTATAACGTGAAGGTTATTATTTTCTATTTTTTTATCACCAACAGGTTCTTTGTTTTTAATAGTTTCTAAAAATGTATCAGAGTGTTTTGCAACTCTACCAACACTATCTTTAGTTTCTTCTAATAATCAATAATTGGTAAATCTTAAACTAAATTTATCTAAATTTCTTAATAATAAAATTAGATTTTTTGAATAAAATTCTTTTAACTCTTTAATTGTTTCTTGAGATTTAGTTTTAGTATATTTAATTCTTAACTCGTTAGCTTTTTTAATAAATTCTTTTGTATTTTCTTCTTTTTGTGTATTTAAATATTTTATTTTTTCAGACTCATTATTACCAAAAATTATTTTAATTAAACTATTAAAAACATATTCAGTTCTATCATCTAAATTTTTATACACTTCGTGATTTCTTGGAATTAGAAGTTCGATGTCTTTTGTACTTTTTGAAAGCGAACCAAGAAGAAATGCTAAAGCTAATAGCGGTATTATTAAGTGTGCTAAAGAAATGCTAATAATAACCTTTTTATTCATTTTCATAAATATACCTCATTGAGAATTTAAATATTTTTATACTTTCTAAGTCTTTAATTTGTTCATTTATTTTAATTTCATTTATTTTATTTAATGAGTCAAAAAGAGCATTTGAGTATTGTTGTTTTGCTTTGAATTTAAAAAATCTTTCATCTGTATTTGCATATTGGTTATATGCGTTTTGTTTCTCATCATCACCAAATACTTTTAAGTCTTGTTCGCTTCATTTTTTAATTTTTTCGATTGTTTCATTAACTAATTTATCCAAGTCATCTTTATATTTATCTAATAATTCTTTGTGTTCATTATATGGTTGAGAATCAATTACTTCTTGATCATATGCTTCTTGTAGCCCGCTTTTTCAATCATTAATATATTGATCAACTTTTGATCTATCTTGTTTTAAATTTTCAAATAATGATTCTGCTAATTTTGTTTGTTTTAAATCATAACTTCTAAATTTATTACGTATTCTGAAATCGCTTATTCAAATACTACGATGACTTGATCTAAAGTCTCTTTTCATTTGATAAATATCTGAATTCACAAATTCATCTTTTTTCTCAGCAAGATATTTATCAAATTCTTTTTTTCTTATTTGAAAAATTTCATTTTCTATGTCATTCAAACTTTTCTCAATTTCATTTTCAGAAATATTTTTATTTTTAAAAATTAATAGATCAGGTAATATTCTAGTTACAACTTTTTCTTGTTCTTTATATTGAATCATTCTTATAGCTTTATGTTTGTCATATACTAAATAGAATGTTTTGAAATCTTTTAATTTATCTACAATAAGTTGTTCTGTTTTGATATCAATTAAGTAATTAGGATGTTTATCTTTTATACTTACTAAGCTTCCGTTTAATGCGTTATTATGTTCAAATAAGTCTCGATCAACAGAGTTTTTTTTATATGAATCTCCATAAGGATTAAAGTTAAAAATAAACTTATCAATATTATTTAATGTTCAATATCAATTAGAAGATAGGTTATTTTCTATGACTTTTTTTGCATTGTTGACAACATTTCTATATTGAATTTCTACATCATCTTCAACATAATGACCTATAAATATTGGATAAACAGTAAGAGAATATCTTAAATCAGCATAAGCAGAACTAGTTCTATGTTCTTGAAAATCAATATATCTTTTTTCTAAATCTTTATCACTATAAATTGATTTTAAAATTTGTTTAATATGTTGATTTTCATATAATTTTTTTTCTTTTTTGACAAAAGTATTATTTTGGTTGGTAGGTTTTATTTGTGTTGCACAACAAACAGTAGATAAAGTTATAAGTGGTAATGAGCTAATTTTTAATAACTTTTTCATAAAATAATTCCTCTAAGTCTTTTTCTTTTTTACCTGAATATAAAACAACACCATCATGAATCAATGTTACAGAGTTAACATATTTATCAACTTCAGATAGAATATGAGAACTAATTAAAATAGCTATATTTTGTTCTTTATTAACTTTTTGTAAAAATGAGAATAATTCATATCTAGCAGTAGGATCTAAATTAGCTGCCGGTTCATCTAATATTAATAGTTTTGGATCGTGTAATAATGCTTGAATTAATAAGACCTTTTTTTGTTGTCCAGAAGAAAATGTATAAGGTTTATCTTTTGCTAAATCAATTATGTTAAACATTTTTAAAAAGTTGTTTATTTTTTGAGTTGCTATTTTTTTATCAACTCCAGAAAGTATTGCAAAGTTGAATAGATAATCAAAAGTAGTTAAATCTTTTGGAAATAATGCTTTTTCAGGAACATAACCTATAAATGATCTTGCTTGTGGTTCTTTTATGTTAATTTGATTTATATAAATGTTTCCTTTATATTCAACGTAAGCTCCTATAATTGTTTTAATTGTTGTTGTTTTTCCTGCACCATTCTCACCAATAAATGCATGAAAATCACCTTCATTTAATGACATATTTATACTTTTAACACCACGATTAGATAAAGGGAATATTTTAGTTAATCTAACTATTTCTAGTATCTTTTTCATATCTATTTATATTCCTTTCTTTGATAAATCTTAAATGTTAGTGAGAATTCAGCTGTGATAATAACAAGTCATAATAAAGCAATTACATATTTATTAACAATTTGTTTACTTCTAGTTATTGCATATAAACTATCTGTTGAACTAAACAAGAAGTTTGTTTTACTTTCTTGTAAATTAAATCTAAATAGATTTTTTTTAGATTGATCTTTTTGATGAACTACTCTTTCTAAAAAACTTTTAAAGCCACCTAAACGGTAATTTCTTTTATCTAGTTCTAATATAATTTGTGCATTTCCAAAATATTCATTATTAGGATTTTTAATCATTATTTTGAAAAGTTGTGTGGTGTCTTGTAAATTGAAATATATATAGTTTAAGATTGCAATAGCTTTATATATTTTTATTTGTACAGTTCCATCAATTTCGCCATCAGTAATAGATCTGCGACTAAATAATTTTAAGTTATGGTTTTCATAAGTATTAATTTCAGAATTTTCATCTGATACATATTTAGAAATTTCATTCATTAGCTCTTTATGTTTTTTATTCAATTGATTTGAATTGTTGCTTTTATCATTTAAAAACTCTTTAAGATTTTGATTTACAAAATTGTTTACAATTTGATTAAATTTTTTATCTTTTAAAGCTTGTTGAACAAAATTTCATTTAATTCTTCCAACTAAAGTAGATCAGTTGCTTGCAAATTCATTTTCATCTTCAAAAAATTTTGAATCATCATTTTCAGCACCTTCAACTGCATAAATTAAATCATATCCAACGCTATCTCTTATATCTGAAAACTTAGAATGTGATTTTAACAACCCAGGAATTATGTATTGATTGTGTTTGTCATCAATTTGATATTTTTTTTGATTAGGATTTTTATCTAATTTGTAAGTATAAGAAATATTATCTAAATCATTATAATAAACATGTTTTTCTAATTCAGTTGAATTGTTACCATTAGTAATAGAGATATTTTTACTATTGAAATTAAACATATTTATAAATTGATAAGGAATTGACAGTCATGAATATATTTGTCAATTTGTTAAAGATCTATTTGTGTAATTAACTACTGTTTCTAAATATTTATTTTGTTCATCATCAAAATTTTGATTATCACTACCGTTAGGAATTAATAATAGTTCATCTTTATTGTTATTTATAAAATACGCTTCAGCATTTACTTCATTTCCAGAATGATGATATTCGTAACTTTTATTTATATAACTTGATGCTTTATTGATATTTGTTGTTTGATTACTTGCTAATAATATACCTATACTACTTAGTGGTATAAAAGTAATTAACGGTAAAGTCATAGCTATTTTTTGACTCAATTTAAAGCTTAATAAACTAACAAAAAGTCCTATTATGAAATAAGCAGTTAAACTAATAAAAAATAATGTTAAAGAATTTAATAATACATTTATAAAATTAAAAGAAGCATAAAAATATAAAAATCCAGAAATTAATAATGATGCTGATCAAATTAATCCAAAATAACTTAAACACATTAATTTACCTAAAATCAATTGTTTTCTAGATATAGGTTTAGATAATGTTATTATTTCTATTCCTTCTTGTTCTAGATCTTTAAATAAGTTTAATGCTTTAATAGATGAATAAACTGCAGTCATAATAATTACTATAAAAGTATAGAAAAATACTGCTAGTTCTTGATAATTGCTAGGAACTGCAAATTTAAAAACAATTCCTACAAAAAAAGAAATTGCAACTGTCATAATTGGTAATAAAATTGAGCTTTTTTTCTTTAAAATAGTGTTAAAAGCAAAAAAAGAATATCTCAGATAAGCGTTTTTCATACATTCCTCATTCCTTTGTTAATATTGTTAATTATAAAAATTATAAATAAGTAAATATAAAAATCAATGGGGTTTGTCAAAAATCTAATAAAAACTTTCTGAAGACTTATTTAAACCACGCTTGGACGGTTTTATTAGTTCAGTTTTCACAATTGAAGAATCTGTATATACCCAAAGACAGACAAGACAGACCAATTGAATGTACAAAAATTGGATACTCTTTAATGTCTGATAAATCTATTAAAATCCAACAATTTCCAACAACCGTTTCAAAAGTTCTCTCTGAATTACCTAAACATATTACAAATTTAAATAACGCTTTTGATGAAAACGAGAATGAAATCACTAAAGGAATAGAATCTTGAAATAAAGAAAATGTAGTTGATATGCAACAAATGTTTTTTGAAGCTAGAAAATTTAATCAAAATTTATCTAGATGAAATGTTTTAAAAATTTCTAAAAGTATTACTTTTAACAGTAAAACATATTCAGGATAACAAGATTTTAATAAAGGTTCTCATAAAGAATTCACAGGAAATAAACTTCCAAGTTTTCTTAAATAATTAACCAGTTTTTAAAATCAGAACCAATTATTTCAGCTAGTGATTTTATATAAACTTAACCCGTTATATCATGAACCAAAACACTGGAATTCCATATAAATTGCTTGGGAAATAGTAAAAATTGTTCTTTTAAGGAACCAAAACACTGGAATTCCATAATTTTAGTTCGTGTGAACCAATATATAGAATATTTATTAGTGTTAAAATTTAGGTAAAGAAACAGCTGAAAAAAGAGGTGATTTTATGAATATCAAAAGAAATCTTTATTTAAATGAATTAATTTCTAAAAAACAGAATGGAAAAGTAAAAATAATCACAGGTATTAGAAGATGTGGTAAATCTTATTTATTATTTAATTTGTTTAAAAACCATTTAATAGAAAATGGTGTGGACCAAAGTCAAATATTAGCTATGAATTTAGATGATATTGCAAATGTTAAATATCGAAACCCTGTTGAATTGTATAAATATTTTTTAGATAAAATTTCAAATAAAAGCACTCAATATTATGTTTTTATTGATGAAATCCAAAACTGCCAAACTATTAAAAATCCTTATTTTGAATCTGACGAAAAATTAATTGATTTTACAGGTGTTTTAATAGGTTTAATGTTGCATGAAAATGTTGATATTTATGTAACGGGAAGTAATTCAAAAATGTTATCAAGTGAAATTGTAACAGAGTTTAGAGACAGAGGAGACAAAATAAAAATCAACCCTCTTACATTCAAAGAAATCCATGATAGCAATCAGGTTAAAGATTTGATCTAAAAAAATATTTTATTTATGGTGGTATGCCCTTTGTTTATAAAATAGAATCTAATATCGAAAAAGCTAAGTATTTACAAAATTTATTTAACACAACTTATATTCGTGATATTTTAGATAGATAAAAAATTAATAACGAACACTTAATGAGAAACACTACTGAACTTTATTTCATCTAATATAGGGTCATTGACAAACCCGACAAGATTAGCGAATATGTTCTTGTCTGAAAATAAAATACAAATCAATGCTTCAACAATTTCTAAATATATTATTTATTTTAAAGAGTCATATATCATTGATAAAGCTAAGCGTTATGATGTCAAAGGTGCTAAATATTTTTCAACACCTTTAAAATATTATTTCACTGATATTGGATTAAGAAACGCTTGATTGAATTTTAGTGATATAGATCGTAGTCATATTATGGAAAATATAGTTTATAATGAATTAAAAGTTAGAGATTTTAATGTTGATGTAGGGTATGTTATATATGAGCAAAAAACACAAGACTCACGCAATGTTCATAATCTAGAAATAGATTTTATTGCAAATTTAATTGATACAAAATACTATATTCAAGTTGCTTTAAGTGTTGATGAAGCGAATAAAAAAGAACAAGTGATAAGACCTTTATTACAAGTAAAAGATAGTCATAAAAAGATAGTTATTGTTTATGATGATATTTTTAAACATCATGATAATAACGAAATTTTATATGTAGGACTAAAAGAATTTTTATTAGATTTTGATGTATTTAATATATAAAAGCACAGCATTAGAAACTGAAGAGTAGGACAAAGTTATTATCTAACTCTTTTATTTTTTAAAAATAGATTCTTAGCATTGTTTCTTGTTGTTTGAGCAACAACAAGTTCACTTACGTTTTTCATTCTAGCTATATGTTTAATAGTTAAAGGTAGGTATTTTGGATAGTTTAAACTTCCGTCATATGGAGCTGGAGCTAGATAAGGAGCATCTGATTCAACAACTAAATCATTTAATGAAATACCGTCAATAACATCATTAATTTCTGAATCATAAGTAACAGCTCCACTTACTGAAATTAAAAACCCTAATTCAATAAATTTTTTAGCTCATTCTAAAGTTCCTTCATAAGAATGAATAACTCCCTTTTTTACATTTTTTTCTTTTAATAAGTTATATGCAAGTTCGTAAACTCTAGTTTTACCGGGCTCGTTTTTTAAATGTATCATTAATGGTAGATTAAGTTTTTTAGCTATATCAATATGTCTTTCAAAAGCTTGAAGTTGTTGTTTTTCATATTTTGTAGTGTTAGAAAAATCTAATCCTGTTTCACCTATTCCAACAACTTCATTAGATTGAGCTAATTCTTCAATTGTTTCATATGCTTCAACAGTAAATAAATGTGCATTAGTTGGATGAATACCAACAATCGCAAACACTACTGGTGATAAGTTAGCTTGAATAACTGCTGTTTTAGATGATTTAACATCAGTCCCTACATTATTTATATAATCTACTCCTGATTTTTTAGCTTCTAAAATTATTTCAACAGATGTCATTTCTAAGTCTAAATATTTAGCATCACTTAAGTGACAGTGTACATCATACGATCCAGACATTGCCATGTTTTTACCTACTTTCTTTATATTTTAATTATATATATTTAGATCTTTAAAAAGCTTAAGCTATTAGTATTTTAGAAATTATTTTTAAAAATAATTATAATTTCTTTTTAATTTCAAAAATAAGATTTTCACAATTTCTTTTCTATTATTTGTGATAACAAAATTCAAATAGAACTTATTGATATAATTATTTATAGAGAAGCCAAGTATTAACATACATTTAGCTCGTCTCAACAAATTATCTATGAACTAAAAAAATTATAGTAACAATTATTTCATGGCAAGAAAGGAAAAAGAAATATGATTTTAGTAGCTCACCGTGGTTTTAGAGGACTATTTGGAGAAAATAGAGTATTTGATTTCGAAAATGCATTAAAAATAACAAAAGCTGTTGAGTTTGATATTCGTTTAACAAGAGATAATCAAGTAATCATTTTCCACGATCACAACTTTAAAAGAATTGGAAAATTAAATAAAACCGTTAAGTCAATGACTTATGATGAAATTAAAGAAATTCCATACTTTAAAGAAAATCCTTTATGATTACCTCCATTATTTGAAGAATTTATGGACGGACATTTCAAACAATATGAAATGATAAATGTTGAAATTAAACCAGATAATTACAACAAAGAACAATTAGATATCGTGTTTAATTCAATTGAAAAATACACAAATAAAGGAGTTGAAATAATTGTTTCATCATTCTCTCCTAATGTATTAAATGAAATTTTAAAAAGAAAAAATAATAATTACAAAACAGGATACTTATTTGAAAAAATGTCACAATTTGACGTTGAATTAGGTAAAAAATTTGATTTCTTACACCCACCAATTAGCTTATTGAAAAAAGCTAAAAATCATGAATTATTCTTAAAATTAAACATTCCATTGAATGTGTGAACATTCAAAAAAATGAAAGATGTGGAAAGACTACATTCAATGTATAAAGACTTAATTAATGGATACATTTCAGATTATCCAGAACTATATCCAACCCAAAGTATGTAGTTAATTTTAAAACCGGTAGATGTAGAGAGTAGGACAAAGTTATTAGACACCCTAAGGAATAGACCCCTAGGGGGTCTATTTTTTTTGAAAAAGGAGTATTTATGAAAAGAGGAAAGCAACTAAGTGTAAGTGAGTAGTTAAAAGTATTTAAGCACTACAAAGAATATTTATCTGGAAAATATAGACATTATAATTTAGGTATGGAACTAAAAGAGTCACAAACAGGAAAAGCGTCTAAAAAAGGTAAAGGATCAGGAAGACCTAAAAAGAATAAAGAAGAATATGACAAAGAAAGAAATGAAGTGATCAAGAATATTGATCGTGAAGTTTTAGAATGGTTAATAACAGATCTTTTTAAAGAAGAGATTTTAAGGAAAAATAAGGTTGGTAATTTAGATGAATTGATAGAAAAAATTAAGGAGAAATTTGGAGCAAATATCACCAACAAAGAGATAATGAAAATTCTTGGTTTACCTAAGTCAACTTTTTACTACAAGTTTAAAAAAACAATCAAATAGTAAGAATAAAAAATCTGTAAAACATGCAGAAATAATTAAAGAAGGACAAAGCGGAAGATACGGTAGAGTCTTTAAAAATTTAATAAAAAAACAAGATTTGAATGTTTTCAAATCTTGTTTTTCGTTATTATTTTTAAATTAAGTTTTATTGTGATTTTTTACTTTCTAGATCTGCTAGTAATTTATTAAATTCTATAATTTCTGATTTTTTATCTGTAGTTTGGTTCAATAATGAAGTACTTATTGATCCAACCATTTGAGCTGATTTGTCATCAGTAACCATTGCTTTAGCAACAGTTTTTTCATCATTTAATTTCAATAATGATTCAAGAGAAATTGAAGAAGATCTTAGCATATTTAATTTAAAGTGTAATGATGAAAGTTCTTTATTTTCTACTAGTTCTTTATCTTTTTTACCTTTTATTTTTTCTTCCAGTTCTTGAATTTGTTTTTTGAATGTTTCTAAAGTTTGGTTTTTAACAACATCTTTTAAAGGCATTACATACCCTGAAGTTCTAGCAAAAGTGTATCAGTTATCTTCTTCTTGAGTTGTTCCTATTTTATTTTTACCTTTATAGAGTCATTCTAAGAATTTTTTTGTAGCTCTATTTACTTTATCTTTTCTTGAATCAATTGGAATAATGCTTGATCCACCTTCATTAAATATTTCATGTTTTGAATTTTTAGTTTTTGTTACTTGAGTAGTCATATAAACATCGCTCTCACCAGCATTAGTTTTGTAGAATTCTTCATCTTTACCTTCTTGAACTTTTCCTAAGTATGGATGAGATTTTGTAATTGTACTAATTTTATTTTGATAAGCTCCAACTGATGCTGCAAAACTCATTGCACTTTGGAATTTTAATACTTGTCATGAACCTCATTCTTCTGTACCGTTTTTCATATATTTAATAGCATGAAATGCTTTTGTAGAGGCTCCTACATTATGTCTAATTGAAAGTTTTGCAGTTTGTGAATAATTTTCTCATAATGATTTAAATTCTTTTTTAAACTCACTATCATCAATTAAGTTATATTTAACTTTTTTGTTTTGATCTAATTGAAAGGCAGATTTTTCTTTATCTTCAATTTTAGTATGTAATTCTTTTAAAAATGCTTGTTCTTGATAATCGATTGACAATACATCTCCTGATAATGTTGAATCGGTAATTTTTGCTTTGTTTTCTTGTTTTATTTCAATATTTTCAGCAAACTTTTTAGCTAATTCTCTTACGCCATCTATTGTTTTAAAAGTTTCGCCACTAACAGTGAAATCTTTAAATGGTCTTTCATTTTCTCGTGTTATTTTAAGATCAATATATGCTCAAATTGAAGTTGTAGGAATCTCTTTGTTTTGGATTGCTAAAGCTTTTTTAATAATCTCAGAATCTTGACTTATAGTTCCTCCACCTTTTTGAATTATTTCAAACATTTTATTCAATAATCTTAAGTTAAAAATAAGAGCATCAACATCAGCATTATCAAAAGGAATATTAAAAATTTTATCAGTTACACCTTGTCCTGCTAAAACTGAGTGCAGATCTGCAATTTTATCAAAGAAGAAATCTTTTTTAATACCTTTATCAGATAGATCTAATAACCTTTTATCTTGATTAATTATATAAGCTCCTGATTGAGCACCTAAAATAATGTTTGGAACATTTTTAAAATCACCTGATTCAATATTAGATTTAGCATTTTTGATTAAACCAAACTCACTAAAAGATCCGTGACCTTGTACTTTTTCTCCATCAAATTCATAATCGTCTTTAAATTGAATTTTTACTTTCATGAAATCTTCTTCATCTTTAAATGTATCGTTATAATATTTGATAAAAGGTTTTAAAGCTATAGCTAGTGGAAATGCTTGTCCTTGAGCTACTTGAAAAACAACACTTGTAGGTTGTTGTTTATAACATGCAACAGTAGTCATCATACCTGAAGAACCAATAACTAGAGAACTTAATCCTAATAAATAACTTTTCATTATCTAATCTCCTTACACTTGTGTTTAATTAAGTATATTAAAAAATTCCCAATTTTGGACACTAATATTTTACTAAAAAATTCTTATTTTCGTCCATTAAATACATTAAAATTCTGGAATATCAAACAAAATGATACCTTACCAATTATATGTTTTGGATCCAAAACATATAATTGGTAAAGGAGGTTAGAATGTTTACTATTTTAGACAATAAGTCATATGCAGAAATTAAAAAATGTATATTAGATATCTTTGCAAAGGATCCTAAAAGATCATGTTTATCAATAGCAAAGCAATTTAATAAATCTGTTTCTACTATAAAAAGATATAAGAAAGAATATCTTGATTTTATAAATACCGGAAAGGAGATAATACTTTCTCATAAAAATGTAAATAACAAGAATGCGCAAAAATATAGTGATGAAACAATATACAACTTGGGTGAAGTTTATCAAGGAGAAATGAAAATAACAGGAGGAGAGAACAATAACAGTAGTTGTTCATTTTTGACGTTGAAAAATTATCATAGTTGTTTAAAAGAAAAATTTGGTTATAAGATTTCATATTCTAATTTAGATAAAAGATTAATAAAACAGGGTTTTGCTAGTGCATACTGTA
>NZ_LFYS01000061.1 GCF_001199495.1 Mycoplasma sp. HU2014
AAATTTTATTATGCTTTTAGAGATAATAATAGATTTTCAAAAGAACACAGTGACTATTTAAAAAGTAAAAAATATACAATAGAAAATTATAAAAAACTAAAAGATAAGTTTGGAACTATAGTTTATATATCTAATCAAGATCTAGAACCAATTGATATTTATAAAATGTACAAACAAAGATGAGAAATTGAACTAGTTAACAAGTTTTATCAAGATAACTTGAACCTTAAAGAAGTAAATAAAAAGAGTGATATTTCAATTTATGGAGCAGAATTTATTAAAATGCTTTCTACAATTATTGGTTATAGAATAAAAAATAAATTCGAAGAAAGAGGTATCTTAAATGAAAAAACTTTTAGTGAAGCACTAAAAGTATTTAACTCTTATAAAAAATACAAAATAAATATTATGAGTGGTTCTTGAATAGTTGGTAAAATTTCAAAAAAGGATGAAGAAATGATTTTATCTTGTCTTATATAGTGTATATTTTTGGAATTCTTTAATTAAATTATGATTTGTTTTTTTTTCAGTTTCTGAAATTTAAAACTACCCTACCTTAGTCATATTTATTTAACTACAATTTGTTCAAGAAGATCTGTGTTTAAAAGAATAAGAATACTAAAATTTAAATTATAATTTTGTGTTTTATACACCTATAACACTTGTATTTATGATTTTAACTATGATTTCAAATTGTATAATAATGCCAGGATGATAACACATTTATTTTTTTATTTCCTTTATGAAATTTATTTTCTAAATAATATAGTATTTATAGTTTCTGACAATGAACTTTATATGATCAAAGATTCAAAAATAGAAAAAATATATTCATCTGAAAAAAGAATTCAAGTTTGCAAATTCGATAACCCATCAATTATTATTTCTGATATGAGTTTAAATAAAACGTTTTGTTATAATTTTATATTAAACAAGAATGTAAATGATATTCCTACGTTTCCCACTTTAAGCATAAAAATAACAGTTTAAACTTATAAACCTAAATTTATAAGTCAACTGTTATTTTTTTAAAACTTCTAAAAGAGTGTGATAAGTATCTCAACTTTCTTTTAACTCATCATTAAACACTTGTATTGTTTCTGTTTTTTGTTTGTTTACAAATACCTCAATTTCTTTGACATCCTTAATAACGTTAATCATTTTATGTTCAGTAATTCTATCTTTACCTTGCAATTCTAATCTAGAATTTAAAAGATAAATTACATAATTTAAAAATACTAAAGATACAAAACATAGACATATATATCCAACAATATGATTTCATGTTGATAGATACATTGGACGAAGTGACAATTTACCTTTTAACGTTTTAAAATTAGATTCAATTTGTCACTGTTTTGAATATAAATTTACAATATCAACTACAGATAAATCAGTTCTATTTGTTTCATAAACATA
>NZ_LFYS01000062.1 GCF_001199495.1 Mycoplasma sp. HU2014
ATCTTTACTACCTTTTACTTTTCCTTTTCTTGATCATTGCGAAAAAGTACAATCACTAGAATTGTATGATTTTAGAGTTCCATCAATAATTTGAACTTTACCTTTAAATTCTTGCATTCTATCTTCCATAAATTTTTTGATTCTTAAATAAGCACGCCCAGTTTTTTCAAAAAATTCAGGAAGAAGAGATTCTGAAAGTCCAACTTTTTTAAATATTTCTGATAAGAATGAAGTTTCATAATAATGTTTTAAATCTCTGTTAACTGCTTTTGGATAAGCACATCTTATCAATGCAATAACATAAAGTTTTAAGGCAGTTACATCATCAAAATGTTTCAATAATTTTTCTAAAATATCTTCACTGTTTTTTGTAAATATTGCAACGTTTCCATACTCTTTAACATCAGTACCTGTTTCAATTAATTCTTTTTTCTTTTTTGATCTTTGACCAACTGGAATTGGTGTTTCAAAAGGTATAAATTGAAAATCTATTATTTCACCAACTATTTCCAGATCAACTGGTATAGCTTTTCCGTTAACGTATTTACTAGTTCTTTTTACAACTTTATATTTTCCAAAATAATCTTTACAACTGTGTTTTTAGGTCTTGCAACCTGTCTTATTTCTAAAGGTATCGCCATTTTATCTCTCTTTTCCTTTTATATAGCATTATATCTATATTATAACATAAAAAAAGACATAAAATAATAGTTTTTTTTAACTTATTCCATGTCTGTTTAAATTAATTTTAAGTAATTATTCATGCTTGATCTTATACATTTTAAGGTTATTTATAAAAAACTGCTTAATTTTCAAGTTTTTCTATAGTCATATTAGGTAGAACTTTTATAGTAAAAAGATGCTATATCACGAATTTTATATTTAAAAGAACCATCAGTTATATAATCTTTTTCATCTAAAACGTATTCTTTAAACTGTTTGCTACCAGCTTTCATTCTATAAGAAATTATATAGTTTCAATTTTTAGATTCTAAGAATCTAATATTTCTATTAACACTCATACCTTTATCAGCAATAATAGTTACTGTGTTTATTTCATAAAGGTCTGCAATTTCTAGCATAAAAGGAATAAATGTATTTGAATCAGCACTATTGCCAGGAAAAACTTTGTAATGTAATGGAATTCCGTTTTCATCGGTTGCCATTCCTATTACAATTTGATCTTCTTTGAATTTTCCATCCTTTGAATAACCAGACTTTTTAAACCCTTCTCTTGAAAATGTTTCAAAATATGCGGTTGTTGCATCAAATCACAAAACATCAATTTTTCTATTTGTGTTATCACAAATTTTCTTGTTTAAGTTTTTCAGAATCTTGTCTTTATTTTTTGCAATATAATCTAATGATCTGTAAAATGAATTTTTTGAATGAGTATCTGTTCTTTCTTTTTTTATTGTTTTGTAAGTGTTAAATACGCTAATCGGATTTTTAATTCTTTGATAAATTAATTGCATAATAACATCTTTTAGTGTTGTGGATCTTGTAGTAGAACAATTATCAAAAATATCGAAATAATCAAAGAGTTTTTCAATAATCTCGTAACCTTTATACCTTTCTATAACCTCTTTTTTCAATGATTTTTTTTCTTTGAAAATTTCATCTAATTTTGTTTTAGCTTGTTCTTTTGTTCAAGATAGTGGGAAGTTTGCAATAACTGCTTTAATCACAGTTAGTGGATCATCATGATATTCTTTCAATTCATGTAAATAACCATAACCAAATCTGAATTCAAACCCCTTGTTATCTCTTCTTGGCACCCCAATTGATAAATATTCACCCTTCTTAACTCTTGCTATTGATGTCCTTCATTGTCTTTTTGTATCTTTTCTTGACTTTTTCATATTTCTATTATATCATATTTAAGCATAAAAGTATAGATATTTATATTTTTTTATAAAAAATATAGCTACTAAAAACGTGCTGTTTTTGTAGCTAAGTGGGAAACGTAGGAAAAATATACTGCTAATAAAATAAAAAATGATCCAAATAATTGGACCATCTATTATTTATTTTATTTTGTAAGTTTTAAAGTTTCTAAACAAATCATTTTTTCTTCATTTGTTCTGATAGCATAAACTGGAATTTTTGAATCATCAGTTGAAATTAGCATGAAGTCATCGTATTTTCTATTAGAGTTTTTATTTTCATCAATTTTAAGTTGCAATAATTTAACTTTTTCAATAACTTTTTTTCTAATTGAAGTTGAATTTTCACCAATTCCTGCTGTAAATACAATACCATCAATGTTATCTAAGTAGTTAGCGTATTTAACAATGAAGTCAGCAACTATTTGTGTGTATTTTTCAATAGCTAAAATAGCTCTTTCATCACCATTTAAAGCTGCTGCACCTACATCTCTCATATCAGAAGAAACACCACTAATTCCTAATATTCCTGATTCTTTATTTAAAGATTTAGTAATTTCGAAAATATCAGTGTTTAATTCTTTAGCCATGTATTCAGCGATAGATGGATCAACATCTCCGCTTCTTGTACCCATCATTAATCCCGCTAAAGGAGTTAATCCCATTGAAGTATCATATGATTTACCATCTTTAACACAGCAAATACTTGCTCCGTTTCCTAAATGACAAATGATTAAGTTTAGGTTTTCAGATTTTTTATTAAAAATTGACTCACATTTTGAAGTAATGTATTGATAACTTATACCATGGAATCCATATTTTCTCACACCATATTTTTTATATCATTCATATGGTGTTGTGTATAAGTAGTTTACTTCAGGCATTGTTTGGTGGAATGCTGTATCAAAACAAGCAACTAATTTAGCCTTTGGCATTATTTTAGAAACCGCTTCAATTGCGACAATTCCTCCTGGATTATGCAATGGTGCTAATTTAATGTTTTCTTTTAATTTATTAATAAGATTCTCATCAATTAAAGTAGATTGACTAATTTCAGCACCATGGACTGTTCTAAATCCTACTGCAGTTATTTGTTCAACATTTTGTATGATTTTTAATTCAATCAATTTATCTAAAATAAATTGTATTGCTGATTCATGATTTTTTAATTCATTATCATACTCGTATTTTTGATCGTTGTGTTCAAATTTTAGTCTACCATCAATTCCAATTCTCTCAGCTAGACCATCTAAAATTGCTTCAACATCATTTTTTGTTTCAAATAACTTAAATTTAATTGAACTACTTCCTGAGTTAACTACAAGAATCATATAATCTCTCCTTTTATTTTATTAAGATAAATGTAAAGTCATAATTGCTGTATTTAAAACATCAACTAAAGTAGCTCCACGACTTAAATCGTTTACTGGTTGGTTTAATCCTAGAACAAATGGACCAATTGCTTCAAATCCACCCATTCTTTGAGCGATTTTATAACCAATGTTTCCAGCATTAATGTCAGGGAAAATAAAGATATCTGGTGTTTGTTTTGTTAATAAATTGTTAGGGAATTTTTTGTCTCTAACTGATTTATCAAATGCTGCATCAAATTGGATTTCTCCATCTGCTAAATAATCTTTTTCTTTGTTTTTTAGAATTTTAGCAGCAGCACGAACTCTATCAACATCTTCACCTTTACCTGAACCGTTTGTTGAATAACTTAATAAAGCAGCTTCAACATTTTTAACATTTAATGTTTTAGCAAAATCAGCAGCCATATCAGTCATATCTGCTAATTGTTCGCTAGTTGGTCTAATGTTTAGTGCACAATCAGTAAAGATATAATTTTCTTCACCTTTACTCATAATAAATACACTACTTGCAATACTATAACCTGGTTTTGTACCAATTATTTGTAAAGCAGGTCTTATTGTATCAGCTGTTGTATTATTTAATCCTGATAACATACAATCAGCTTGATTCATTTTAACTAACATAGCACCAACATAGTTTGGAAGTTGCATCATTTGTTTTGCCACTTCAATTGTTGCTTTACCTTTTCTTATTTCAACAAATTTTTCTTCTAATGTAGCTGTATCTAATTTATCAATAGCAATAACTTTAATATCACTATGATTTTTTAAGTCACTAGGAATATCGACTTCATTTTTGAATAATAAAATTGGATTTCCTAGTTTTTCTTCTACTAATGTTTTAGCTACATTTTGTATTACAGTTGCTTCTCCTTCTGGGAAAACAATACTTTTTTTATCTAAGTTTACAGATAATTTATTTTTAATGTCTTGTATAGAATACATATTAATTTCTCCAAATATATATTTATTAGAAGTGAATTGGTTTTCCAGTTTCTAAGGCTTCAGCAACTTCTCCAACAGCTTCACTCATTGTTGGGTGAGGGTGAATTGTATTTGCGATTTCAGTGATTGTTCCTTCACACTCAATAACAGCAGTAATTTCTGAAATCATTTCAGTTGCTCTGTTTCCAATTATGTGAGCTCCTAAAACAGCTTTGTATTTAGGTTCAATAATAATTTTTACAAATCCAGTTGTATCATCATCAGCTAAAGCTTTACCAATTGCTGAGAATGGGAATTTGAATGCTTTGTATTCTACATTTTCAACTTTTAGTTGTTGTTCAGTTTTTCCGATCATAGCAACTTCTGGGTGAGTATAGATACATGAAGGAACTTTATTAAAGTCCATTGTGATATCTTCAGCATGTGCTTTGTTAGCTTTTTTAGCAATTCTATTAGCAGTAACAATAGCTGATTTTACTGCTGAATGAGCTAACATTGCTTTACCAACAACATCACCTACAGCATATACTGAATCAAGGTTAGTTTCTTGGTATTCGTTAACTTCGATACCTTTACGTGGTGTTAATTCTAATCCAATGTTTTCAAATCCTTGCAAGCTTGTTTTACGTCCAACAGATTCTAAAACAAATTCGCCTTTAATTGATTGTTCTTTTCCATCGATTTCGTAAACAACTTCTCCATTTTTGAATGCTTTAACACTTGCATTAGTAATAACATTCATTTTGTAAGTAGTTTTTAATTCTTTAGTCATGACATCAATTATATCTTGATCTAACATTTCTAAAACAGTTGGTAGTCCTTGTAAAACAGTAACTTTAGTACCTAAACTTGCAAATAGACATCCAAATTCGATACCAATAACTCCTCCACCAATAACAACTAATGATTCAGGAATTTTAGGTATTGATAAAATACCTGTTGAATCAAGAATAACTCCAGATTTTCTTCCTTCATCAAATCCTGGTAATGGTAAATGGTTAGGAACTGATCCTGTAGCAATTACTAAGTTATTTGCATGGTAATTTTTACCATTTACACTAATAGTGTTTTTATCTAGTGCAACAGCATCACCTTTGATTTGAGTTACTTTATTTTTGTCTAATAAGTATTTAACTCCACCTGTTAGTTTTTTAACTACTCCATTTTTTCTTTCTAAAGCTTGAGCTCAATCAATTACAACTTTTTCTGCATTAGGTACAACAATTCCCAAGTCTTTAGCTTTGTGTAAAATATCATGATATACATGACTAGTTTTTAGTAAAGTTTTTGTAGGAATACATCCAACATTTAAACAAACTCCACCATAGTATTCTTTTTCAACTATTAAAGTTTTTAATCCTAATTGAGCACATTTGATAGCACAAACATAACCACCAATTCCTGCTCCAATTACAGCAACGTCAAATGTGTCTTCAACGTTTACATTAGCTTTAATAGGTTCTTGTTTAACTTCTTTTTTAACTGGTTCTTGAACTGTAGTTGAACTTGATGAAGAGTGATTACGTCTTGGTAATAAAGCATTTGAAACAGGAGTTGCTCCAATAACACTTGCGTTTTCTTCAACAGGTTCTGATTTAGTTGCTTCTTTAGCAGGAGCTGAAGCAGATGCTCCAGTTCCGTCATCAATTTCCATAACAACTTCTCCAACTTTGATTTCTTGACCAGCTTTAATGTTAATTACTGCGATTTTTCCATCAATTGGAGCAGGAATTTCACTATTAACTTTATCAGTTTCTACAAAGTATAATGATTGACCTGCTTTTACAGTATCACCAACTTTAACTAAAACTTCAGCAACTGTTCCTTCAGTTAATCCTTCACCGATATCAGCAAATTTAACTTGATACATCTTTATTTTCTACCCTCTCTATTAAACTTTTAGACAAATAGTGCGATTGGTTTTGCTAGGTATTCTTGAACTTTAACTAAGAATCTTCCTGCATCTGCACCATCGATAATTCTGTGGTCACAAGTCATTGAGAATGGCATTATGAACCTAGGTTGAACTTCACCATTAATGTACATTGGAGTTTGAATCATTGTTCCAACTCCTAAAATAGCAGATTCTGGTGAATTAATAATTGGAGTTGCGTAATCTAGTCCTACTGAACCAAAGTTTGAAACTGTGAATGTTGCTTCACTCATTTCTTTCATGCTTAATTTTCCTTCTTTAGCTTTGTTTGCTAATTCAGAAATTTTGTTAGCGATTTCAAATACACTTAATAGATCAGCACCTTTAATTACAGGAACCATTAATCCTTGAGGAGTATCTACAGCAATACCAATGTTTATGTTATGCATATATTGGATTTTGTTGTTTGCAAAATCCCCTCTTGCATTGATGTTTGGCATATCACGTAATGCTTTAGCACAAGCTTTAATAATGAATGCTAAGTAAGTTAATTTAACTCCTTGTGATGTTGCAGAATCTTTTAGATCAGATCTTAATTTGTAAGTTTCTGTAATATCAACATTTTTCATACCAGTGAATGATGCAACTTCAGTATGTGATTTAACCATAGCTTTAACTGTTGCTTTTCTGATACCATTCATGTTGATTGTATCTCATGATAAAGGAGCATCTATGTCTAGTAATCTCTTAATTGGAGCTGGTTGTTCTTGAACTGGAGCTGGTTGTTCTTGAACTGGAGCTGGTTGTTCTTGAACTGGAGCTGGTTGTTCTTGAACACTTGGTTGCGATTCTTTAACATCAGCTACTAAAATTATTCCATTTGGTCCTGATCCTTGGATTGTTGATAAATCAATGTTTAAATCATCAGCAATTTTTCTTGCTAATGGAGTTGCTTTTACAGCTTGTTGAGATGATGAAGTTGTTTTTGGAATGTTTCTTACAAGTAATTCATTTGAAACAGGGGTTGCTCCAATAACACTTGCGTTTTCTTCAACAGGTTCAGATTTAGCTTCTTTTTTAGATGAAGAACATGCTCCATCTTTTGGACAAGCTTCAGCTGAAGCTCCGTCTTCAATTTCCATAACAACTTCTCCAACTTTGATTTCTTGACCAGCTTTAATATTGATTACTGCAATTTTTCCATCAATCGGAGCAGGAATTTCACTGTTAACTTTATCAGTTTCAACGAAGTATAAAGGTTGACCTGCTTTAACAACGTCACCGACTTTAACTAAAACTTGGGCAACTGTTCCTTCAGTTAATCCTTCACCGATATCAGCAAATTTAACTTGATGCATATTTCTTTATCCTTTCTCTCTAAAATTTAAAATCTAAAAGTTCTTTCATTTTTTCAAAAACTTTTAAAGGATTAGTTTGGAAGTATCCTTCTCCTCTATCGAATGGAGTAATAACGTCGTAACCTGTACATCTTGCTAAAGGAGCTTTTAAGTATTCGAAGCATTCTTCGTTTACTGTAGCCATAATTTCTGAAGAAACTGAGAATGACTTAACAGCTTCATGTACAACTAATAGTCTTCCAGTTTTCTTAACTGATTCAACAACCATTTTTTTGTCTCATGGTTTGATTGAACGTAAGTCGATTAAATCAACTGTAGCATTTGGATGACTTTGTTTTAATAATTCAACTGCTTTTTGACAGTCAACAGTTTGTGCTCCATAAGTAACAACAGTTAAGTCGTTTCCTTCTTGGATTTTGTATCCTTCTCCAATTTTAATTGTGTAGTATTCATCTGGAATTTCTTGTTTGAATGCTCTATATAATTTAGTTGGTTCTAAAACAATAACTGGATCTGGTGATTCGATAGCAGCTAAGATTAAACCTCTTGTATCATATGGAGTTGATGGACAAACAACTTGAATTCCTGGTGTGTGTGCGAATATAGCTTCTAAAGCTTCACTGTGGTGTTCTAACGCACGGATTCCTCCACCCATTGGTGTTCTAATAACCATAGGTGCAGTATATTTACCTCTTGTACGGTTTCTCATTCTTGCGATGTTAGTCATAATGTTTTGGAAAGCAGCTAATCCTAAACCTTCGAATTGTAATTCAACAACTGGTTTCATACCTGCCATTGCCATTCCTAGACCAACTCCGGCAAACATAGCCTCACTGATTGGTGCGTTGAAACAACGGTCTTTACCATATTTAACTTGTAGTCCTTGAGTAGCTCTGAAAACTCCTCCTTCAGTACCTACATCTTCTCCGAAAACAACAACTTCTTTGTGTTTTTCCATTGCAGAATCTAACGCATCTGTTACAGCTTTAATATTATTAACGATAGCCATTAGTGGTGTCCTCCTTTAGCAGCGTCTGGGTATTTTTCAAAGAATGCTTTAGCTTCTTCGTATTGTTCTTTTAAGAATAAATCCATTTCAGCATATTGGTATTTGAAAATTTCTTCTAATCCATAGTTTTTGTTTTCTTCAACTCAAGCGAATTCTGCTGCAACTAATTTGTCATGTTCAGCATCTAATTCTTCTTGTTGTTTATCTGATCAAACTTTGTTTTCGATTAATCATTTTTTCAATCTTACTAATGGATCATATGCTTGCATAGCTTCAAATTCACCTTTTGGACGGTATACATCTGGGTTATCTGAAGATGAGTGTGCTCCTAATCTGTAAGTTTCACATTCAACAAATACTGGTCCATTACCGTTTCTTACGTATTCAACAACTTCTTTGAATACACCTATACATGCAAGGTAGTCATTTCCGTCAACTTTAATTGATGGAGTTCCTGTTGCAATAGCTTTAACTGCGAAGTTTAATGATTTAGTTTGTTCTTTTCTTGCAGTTGAAATAGCTCATTGGTTGTTTTCACATACGAATACAACTGGTACTTCGTGAAGTTTAGCAAAGTTCATTGCTTCATAAGTTTCACCTTCACTAGTTCCACCATCTCCAGTAGTAGTTACAACAACTCCTCCTGATTTTCTGTATTTTTCAGCGAAAGCTATACCTGTAGCTTGTGAGTATTGTGAACCAATAACGATGTTTGGTGGTAATGAGTTAACACCATCTGGTGATTTAGCTCCTAATTCGTTACCTGCTCAGTAAAGCATAATGTTTCTTATTTTTTGACCCATTGCTATTCATGCAGCATTGTTTCTGTATCCACTTGCAAAGTGATCAGTTTTTTTGTTTAATGCATTAATGTATGCTACTTCACAAGCTTCTTGACCTGTTGATGATAAGAATGATAATAATCTTCCTTGACGTTGCATTGTGTTTTGATAAATATCTTGTCTACGTGAAAGATTCATTATTTTATATGCTTCTAAAACTTCTTCTGGAGAAATTTTTGGCATTAATTTAGGGTTAATAATATTCCCATCTTTATCCATTACTCGAACGCATTCATCTTTTAATGGATCAAATTTTCCTAAATAAATCATTTGCGGCTTCCTTTCTGTTACAAATTATTCAAATAATAATTTTACGAAATCTTCTTTAGTAAAGTTTTTAGCAAAGATCTCTTCTAAGTCGTATTTATCTAATACTTTTTCGATATCTTCTTGTTTAAAGTCAACTCCTATTAAAGATTGTTCTAATTCTTCAGTACCTTGAGTTCCTAAAAAATCACCATAAATTTTAATATCTTTAATAGTTCCGTTGTCTACATCTAAACTAATTTGGATAAATCCTTTAGTTTCTAAATATTTCTTTTTGTTTAATGAGAAATTTGTATTGCGACCAAAGTTTCATTCTCATCTATCATATTTTTCTAATTTAGATCTATTAATTGATTGAATTTCTTCATCTGTTAATTCTATTCAATGAATTTCTTCATTTTTAACATATGAATCAATTACATTACTAATAAAAGTATCTAAATTAATATCGATGTTTAGATCTTTAAAGAAATCTTTAATGTTTCTAACTCTAGCTGGTTTTGATCTAACTTGTTGATGTTTTAATTTTTCTGGATCAACAATTAGATATTTAGCTATCTTAGATAAATCAACATCAAATAATAATGTCCCATGAACTAAAGTTTTAGTTTTAGTTTTTAATTGGGCATTACCACTTACTTTATACCCATCAATTACCATGTCATTTCTACCTGAAAATTCAGCAGGTATTTTGTTTTCATTTAAATAAGTAATTATTGGTTGTAAAGCTTTTTGGTAATCTACATCATCAGTTGAATTATCTACGATTAGTGAGAAACACACATTACCTAAATCTTGATAAACAGTTCCACCACCAGTGTTTCTTTTGATGATTTTAACCCCGTCTTTTCAAGCTTCAGTTAAATTAATTTCAGCAAATGTGTTTTGGTTACGACCAACAACAATGGTATTAGCATTTTGTCAGAAAAACACAATTGGATCCTTTGATTTTCAATGATATGTTAAATATTCTTCGATCGCTAAATTAATAGCTGGATCATGGTATTTTGAAATTAATAAATTAATCATAGACTATTTCTTTTTAAAGTAGTTTAAACCTAAAACTTCTAATCCAGCTAATGAAATGAAGTTAAATGGTTTGTTGAAGTGTGGTAAGAAGAAAATATCAACTAGTGGTAATTCATCAATTGTTAAATCTTTTTGAATTCCTAAAGCTAACATGTACATTACTTCTGTATGGTTTTTCTCACTTGCTACTTGAGCTCCAACAATTTTTCTTGTATTTTTGTCTCAAACAACTTTGAATCATACATCATGTGCTGATGACATAAATTCAGGTCTATCTAAGTCGTGAAAATTGATTGATTCTACTTCCATTCCTAAACGTTTAGCAGCTTCAACTGAAACTCCAACACTTGCCATGTGGAAGTCAAATACTGAGATACCGTTTGCACCAGTATATCCAGGTGATTTCAACACATTTCCTCTAATGATGTTTGTTGCAGCTGTAACAGCAGTTCTAACTGCAGTTGTAGCTAATTGGATTGGAACGCTTTTATTTAAAGCTTTATTGAATACTTGAGCACAGTCTCCTACTGCATAAATGTCAGGGTTAGTTGTTTGCATGAAATCATTTGTTACAATAGTTCCTCTTTCGTCTAAATCACAAACTCCTTCAAGAATTTTAGTTTGAGGTCTTACTCCTACAGAGAAAATTACATAATCAACATCAATTGAACCTTTATCAGTAACAACTTGAGTAACTTTTCCGTTTTCTCCTTTAAATTCAGTAACTTTTGAACCTAAAACTAATTTAACTCCTGCTTTAGTCATTTTATCTTGCATTAAATCAGTAAATTCTTTATCGTAGTAAACTGGCATAATTCTGTCAGCAACATCGATTAAAGTAACATCTTTTCCATATTCGTTGAATGCTTCAACTAATTCAACACCAATGTACCCTGCTCCAACAACTGCGATTTTCTTGTAACTTTTATCTAAGTTGTGTTCCAGAATTTTTTTAGCATGGTGGTAGTTTTTACAAATTTGAACACCTTCTAAATCAATTCCTGGGATAGGAGGGATTAGTGGTCAAGTTCCAGTAGCAACGATCAATTTATCATAGTTATCAGTTTTTATTTCACCTGTTAGCATATCTTTAACAGTAACTGTTTTTGCTTTATCATCAACTGATAAAACATCATGATTCATAAATACGTTGATTCCTTCAGATTTTAAAGTTTCTGGAGTAGCGTAAAATAACATATTTGGGTCTTTTACTTCTCCTTTAACTCATAAAGCAATACCACAACCTAAAAATGAAATAGCATCATTTTTGTCATATGTATTAACTTCACAAGTTGGATCTAACCTTTTTAGTGTTCTAACTGCTGTAGTACCAGCATGATTAGTACCTAATACAATAACTTTCATAAAAAGTCCTTTCTTTTGATTATTAGTGAATAATTTTTAATAAAAATAATTAATTAGATTAATTATTCCCATATATATTTTAACCTATTATAGATAATCTTTACAATATGTAATAAACTTTTCTGGAATATGTAATAAATTTTAACTATTTTGCTTTTTTCAGATGAGCTGAAATATGGTCTTCTTTTCTTTTTTAAAAAATATGGTGTTAGCACTTAAAACTAAAATAAAAAAACCAAAATTTGGTTTTAATTTCTTATTAGTTAGTTGGTGTTTTTTTATATTTTTTAGTAACTAGGATTGCAGTTCCTGCTAAAACAGAAGCTGAAGCGATAGATAAAGCGATAATAACTCCTTTGTTGTCTGGTTTTTGATCCGGTTTAATTTCAATATTAAATTTAGCAGTTATTTCTCCTTTGTAGTTTATTACAGTTTTCTTTTCATCTTGTTTTGATTCTTTTTTATTTGAAACTTGTGGTTTGATAGCTTTAAAAGTTACAGATACAGATTTGTAATTTTCTTTTTCAAAAGTGATATCAGCTCTTATCATTTCTAATTGCTTAGCATCTAAAGCTGAAGTTGTTTTTATATTTGCAATACTTAATGCTCTCAAAATATCTTTTTTTGCTTTTTTAATATCTACATTTTTTGGTAATTTTAAGTCAATATATTCTTTATTTGTAATTAAATCACTTAATTCAAACTGAGCATTTGAATTAACTTTAAACTCAACATCAACTGATCCTTGATATTTTTTACTATCATCTTTAGCTGAAATTTTAGCTTTTTTGCTATCTTTGTTTTTTTCTATTTTTAATTCACTAATATTTAACCTAGCATCTTTATTTTTTCTATTGATAGCTGCTATAATTTCTTGATCTAAATCTTTAAGAATATCACCTATATTTTTTTCTTTAACTAATTCAGATAAGTCTTTTTTAGTTTCAATATTAGCTTCAGTGTTTGATGTAATATTAGTTGTTTGTTTTAAAATAATATTATTTTTAGAATTGTTATTGTTTATCAAAGCAAAAGAACCAGTAGTTAATAAGATTGCTGATGCTGTTAATATACTTAAAAATTTCTTCATAGTTTTTCTCGCTTTCTAATAAACTTATAAGACAATGTTTATTATTTAAATTTTATATTAAAAGAGAGTTATTACAATATAAAAACAAAAATAGAGTTCTATTACTATTTTATGTTTTAAATTATTAACTATTAGTTCTCAAAGAATTTCTAATTTTTTCGGGTAGTTTTTGATCTTTAAATTCAACGTTAGCTCCATTATTAAAGTTTATAAATTTTTCAGTATCATTTATTGTTACATTTCATTTAGAAATATCTTGGTTGAATGCTTTTGCATTACGGAACATTTTTCGCATATCTGTTACTCTTGAAACATCTCAAGCAGTGTAAGTAGTTCCGTCTAATTTTTGTTTTTGTTGAGTATTAATGTTTTGATTAAAACTTGATGCATCATCGAACATAGATCGCATATCAGTTACTTGAGAAGTATTAAAGTGTGATATATCTTGGTTGAATGCTTTTGCACCTCAGAACATACCTTTCATTGTTGTAACATTAGAAGTATCGAATTTATCTCCTAGTGGTTGGTTGAATGCATGTGCTCAATCAAACATATGTTCCATATTTTCAACTTTAGAAGTATCGAATTTATCTCCTAATGCTTGGTTGAATGCTTTTGCAAAGTAGAACATAAAACTCATATTTTTAACATTAGAAGTATCGAATTTATCTCCTAGTGGTTGGTTGAATGCTTGTGCATCTCGGAACATACCTTTCATTGTTGTAACATTAGAAGTATCTCAACTTTCCAATCCTGAAATTGTTGCGTTTTCGTTTCTTTCAAACGCATCTTCTAGATTAGTTATGAATGTAGGTAACAATGAAACAACTTTATTTGTATTTGTATCAATTTTTTCAATTTGTCATTCATTGTCACTATTTTTAAAGAATCCAATTCTTGTTAATTCTTTTTTATCCTCTGTATAAGTAGCTTTTAAACCAAATTGAGCAGTAATTGTTCCAATAAATTTTTTGTTTTTTTCAGTTTTTCCAGTGATTGTTGCAGTGTTACCTTGAACTTGTATATTTAAATCATTTAAGCTGAAGTTTCATTTATTTAAACTGTTTATTGCTTTTAATATAGAATTATGATCATCTTCTAATAACACATTTAAATAATTATGAGTTTGTTTTGATAAACTTAAATTCACTTGAATTGAACCTTGATATATATTATTACCATTAACTGTAATTGTTGCAACATTATCGTTTACTACAACTTGTAATTGATCACGAGTAATTTTATGTGAATTTAATAAATTAGAATTTAATTCAATAAAACGGTTTAACACACTTTGAGTATCATTGTTTTTAAGATAGGTTATATCTTTTACGATTCTTTGAATTGTATTAAATTGATCTTTAACTGAATAAGTAATATTAATTGAACCTTCGTAATTTATGTTGTTTTCAACAGTAATTTTTGCTCCATTTTCAACTAATTCAACTTTTAATTGATCACGAGTAATTTTTACTGTATCTTTTTCTAATATTTCTTTATTTATTTCAAAGAATTTATCTAAAATAGTGTCTTGTTGATTATCTAAAAGACTACTTATATTAGTTTCAATTGGTTGAAGTGTTGAAAATTGAGGTAGATTGTAACTAAACTCAATTTCACCAACATAAAAAATAGAATCTGATTTTGCTTTAACTTTAATAGTTTTTTCTTGTTCTTTAATTTCAATATCAAAGTTTTGTTTAATTTTTTCAGCATTAAAATCTTTGTTATTTAAAACATTTCTTTCAACTAATCTCTCAATAACTTTTTCTATGCTACGCACTTCAAAAACACCAAGATTTCGACTCTCTTCTTTTATTAGAGAATCGATGTTTGGTTTGTTAAATTTTATTTCTACTGAACCTTTAAGAACTTTGCTTGATTTTTTAGCAGAAATTGTCACACTAGGAACACTTGGGTTAAATTTAAATTCAACATCTTTAAGTTGAATATCTATATGTGATTTTTCTGTTCTTAAAACCTTACGTTGTTCATTTATAAGACTTAATATTTGTTCTTGATTTTCAGTATATAGAATTTTTAGAGAACGAATGTTCTCAGGAATATCATTGTTAAGGTTAAGAATTTTGGTGTCTAGTTTTCTTTTATTATGTAACACTCCTACCGATACTCCAGCTACCGAACTAGAAATAATTAATAACCCAGCAATGATGCTTAATAATTTACCTTTACTTGCCATAACAATTTTATTTTACTTGTTTTTTTTTTTTTTTTGAAGAGCGATTATGCAAATTTTTTTTGGAGAGCGATTATGCAAATTTTCTCTTTTAGTCTCTATTTTATCTTAGGTTTTTATAACCCGAGTTTTACAGTTGTTATGCCAACAAATAAATAAAAAAGATGAAAAGTGAAACAAACACTTTTTCTGAGATATCTAGAAAATCAAGAACAAAGGGTTCTCAAAACTTAAACCTAATTTATGCTTACGATATCAGTGTTCAAGAACCTGCTGCCAGTTCAGTTTACCCAGGAAATATGCTAGATTACACTGCATTTAGAAACTTTTTAAAAACATATGACATAAAAAATGGATTTTTAATACTCGATAAAGGCTTCAACGATAAAGAATGCAAGATTTTGATGCAACAAAAGAACATCAAGTATTTGATACCTATAAAAATCACAAATAGTATTAAAAGACTAAACCTAAAATCTGGTTTTGATATAACTTTTGCTTATGATGATGACACAATAAGAGCAAAAAAATCCTTGTAGATGGAAAGTATTATTTTTGTTATAGATCAACTTTAACAGAATTTACTCAGAAGAAAAATTTTATTAGTCAAACTTATAAAAAAGGTGTTTACGATGGAAAAAAACTATTGGAAAAAGAAGATCTTTTTGGACTAATTATTTTTGAATGTAATGGAGATTTAAACATAAAAGATATCTACATCTCATACAAAAAGAGATGAGAAATTGAGTTATTATTTAAGCAATTTAAAAATGTATTAGAACAAAACGAAGGAAATGTTCAGGGAAATTACAGAATAATAGCTACTGAATTTATTAATTTTTTATCATCTATAATGCTTTGCAGAATAAAAAATTACTTACTTGAAAATGGTGTTTTAGAAAATAAAACAATTGGTCAAATTTTTAGATATTTATCAAAAGTAATGAAAAAAAGAAAACCAAGAGTAAGAGAAGAGTGGGATGATGTTGAAACATTAAAATATATTAAAGAACTTATTAAAGTTTTAAAAATATAGTGTCTGAAATTGGGAATTTTTTAAAAAAATAGATAAAAAACCAAGTAATCGATACTTGGTTTTTATTATTATTTTTTATCTTTAATTTGATGAGTTAACATATCAATAAATTCTTGAACTGGTAGAGTGATTTGTTGTTCACTTCCATATTTTCTATAAGTAATAGTATTATCTTTTACTTCATTATTTCCTAATACTAATTGATAAGGAATTTTGTTTGTTTGAGCATCACGTATTTTGTAACTTAATCTTTCATCTCTTAAATCGATGTGTGATCTTATAAATTGTTTTTTCAACATTTCAAATACTTTATTTGCATATGCTTGACTATCGCTATTAACTGGAATAATTTCAACTTGACGTGGAGCTAATCATACTGGTAATACTCCTTTAGTTTGTTCTAATAAAATAGCTACAAATCTTTCATAAGTTCCAATTAATCCACGGTGAATCATAATAGGACGAACTAGTTTTTGATCTTTATCTACATATGATAAGTTAAATTTCATAGGCATTAAAAAGTCTAATTGAATAGTTGAAACAGTGATTTCATGATTTTGAGCAGTTTTAATTTGAATATCTAATTTAGGTCCATAAAAGGCAGCTTCACCAATACATTTTTTATAATTTAGTCCTAAATCTTTTAACACTTTTTCTAAACTTGCTTCAGCATTATTTCACATATCATCATCTTGGAAGTATTTAACTTTATCTTCAGGATCTCTTAAACTTAAACTTAGATAATCTATTTCAATATTAAATGTTTGTAATACTTCATTAATTAATTGATAAGTTCTTCTAAATTCTTCTTCGATTTGATCTGGACGTGAGAAAATATGAGAATCAGTTAATTTCATACCTCTAACTCTTTCAAGTCCAGTTAATGATCCACTTGATTCAAAACGGTGTTGAATAGCGTGTTCACAAATTCTTAATGGTAGATCACGATAACTTCTTTGTTCTTGTTTATAAACTGTAATATGATGAGGACAGTTCATTGGTCTTAAAATGAATTGTTCTCCGCTTCCTTTACCACCATTAAATGGTTGGAACATATCTTCTCCATAGTGATCTCAATGTCCACTAGTTTTGTATAATTCAACTGATCCAATTGGTGGAGTTTCTACTGGAATGTAATCATATTCTCATTCTTTTTCACGTAAATATTTTTCGATTTCATTTTTAAGAATGTATCCATTTGGTAATCATAATGGTAATCCTGCTCCAACTAAATTATCGAATCCAAATATTTTTAATGATTTGTTAATTGTTCTATGATCACGACTTCTTCTATCTTCTAAGATAGTTTTCTTTTCATTCAATTGTTTTTCTGATAATGCACATAATCCATGAACTCTAGGTAACATTAAATTGCTTGCATCATTTAATCAATATGATCCAGTTAATTGTTGAATATCAACTGCTTTAATTTGCTTGTAATCTAATAAAATCGCATTTTCTAATACCATTGTAAAATCATTAATTGAATATAATTGAACATAATTAAATTTTTTATTCATTTGTTCAGCTAAATGTAATTGATAATCATTATCTGATAAAAGTTTTTTAGCTTCATCTAAACTAACTTGTTCTGATTTAATTACTAAATCTGAAGCTAAAATTTCATTTACTTTTTGTTGAACTTGTTTTAATTCATCTAAAATCATTCTAGGTTCTAGTTCAAATGTTGTTGAAAATTCCATTTCATCATTATTAAATAAAACTTCAGCTAATTTAGCGTTAGGTTTTAATTGTTTAATAGCATATGCTGTGATAAATCCTAGTGTTGAGTTTAAAACTAATTCATAATTTTTATGTTTAGCATCAATTAATTCTAAACTACAATCTTTATCAACAACATATTCTAAATCAACTATTTTTTTATCAACTTTAGCAGCAATTACATTTTTAGAATAATTACCTAAAATTGACTGAGATAATTCTTTAACTTTCATCGCACTAGCAAATTCTTTTACTGAATTATCTAATAATATAATTTTCATAATATTTCTCCTTTAAAAAAACAAAAAACTCCTAGTAAAAAATACTAGGAGCGAAAAAACCGCGGTACCATCCTAATTTATATAACAATAGTTATATATCTTAATTTATGCTTATCGTGCACTACGTAGTGTTTTTGATATGGTAGTAATTTTAGCTATCCACTTTGACTCTCACCAACCGTCAACTCTCTGTAATGTCTTTATTAAAACCGTGTCCATAACACTAATTAATATTAAATTTATACAATTATTTTACATATTTGATAAATTAATATCAATTATCAAGAATCTTTTTTTTTTTTTTTGCGAGTACAATCGTTAACTTTTTTGTATACTTTTATAGAAGAAGACAAGGTTATGAAATTAACTAAAAGATGATATCAATAATAGCTAATCAACTGTTGTTTCAACTTCTTTAGTTGGTGCTGGAATTGCAGCTTGACATAATAGATAAAAATTATAATAGATCTAACTTTACTAATTAAAGAAAAGAAATAATTGATGAGGCAGGTAAAACTAGAGGAAAAATTAATCGAACTAATTAAACGAAAAAATCCTAACGTTGAAATTGATTTTTCTAAATTAGATCTAGATATACAAGATAATAAATTTAAAAAGCGTGATTTCAGGAAATCACACTTTTAATTTTTAATTTCTATTACTTAACCATATTCTTAATCTCATCTAATCAATTAATATTTGATTGAGCTATTTTCTTTCCTATTAATTTAGCTTCATTTAAAGTTATATTTTCAACTTTAATAAAATCATTATCAAATATAAAAGATAAACTAGCAAACTGAGTTGAATCAGTTAATCTAAGATCTTTTAATTGTTCTAAACCATATTGTTTAATTACATTATTATATAAATTATGTTTTTTTACAAAAAATAATCTTTTATTAGTTAATGTTAATAATCAAGCTTTATTTTCTATTCCTACAACTAATAGATCAATAATTTCTTCATCATCAAAAAATAGATTAACTAAATCATCAAATTCTTTTTTATTAACTAAATCTAAATTATTAGATAAATTATTTTTTAAATCATTAATAATACTTTCTTTTGATTTCATGTCTACTCCTTATTAATATATTACATAAATAAATTATCTATTATAGTCAGCTAAGTAGTTTTATATTTAAAAAATAATATATTATTCTCACAAAATGATGTATAATTTAGCACAATATCTTTATTATTCTCACAAAATTATCTATTTTTTAGCATAAAAAAACATTTTTTAGTTTATAATATTAAATAACAAAGGAGAGGATAAATATGAAAAAATTTGACTATTCAATTTACATTGAACAAAAATGAGATATTGAAATAATTGGTTTGCTATCTAAAATTTATCATTACAAAGGTCTTGCAAATAATTTTATTAAATCTGAAAATAAGACTGTTTTTAAATTAATGGCAAGCTCATTTATAAACAGTATTGAAAGTTCAAATAAAATTGAAGGTATATTTACAAGTGCATCAAGATTAAAAAATATAATTGATAATGTTGATATTAATTTAACAAAAACCGAACAAGAAATATTAGGTTATAAAAACGTTTTAGAAATTATCTTAAATGATCCATTTGCTATTACACTAACAAAAAATAATATATTAAACATTCATAAAGAAATGCTTAAACTTACTAAATTTTTTCATTTAGGTAAATTTAAAACAACTCAAAATCATATACAAAAAATAACTAAAATTGATGAAAATACTTATACTAAAGAAATAATATTTACCCCTTTAGAACCTTTTCAAACTCCAGAAGCTATCGAACAAATTTGTGATGAATTTAATAAATATAATAATTCAATAGATCCATTATTATTAATTTCTATTTTTATACATGATTTTTTATGTATTCATCCATTTAATGATGGTAATGGTAGAGTTAGCAGATTATTAACAACTTTATTGTTATTACAAAATGATATTGATATTGCTAGATATATTTCAATTGATGAAATGATATATAAAAACCTAAAAGAATATTATGATAGTTTAGCATTATCAAGTCAAAATTGAATAGATAATAATGAAGATAAATTATTTTTTATAAAATACTTTTTAAAAATAATATTGTTAAGTTATGAACAATTAAACAATCTATCTAATATAAATAATGAATCATCAGCTATGAAAATAGTTGTTAATGCTGTTAAAACTAAACTAGGAAGTTTTACTAAACAGAATATTGTAGATTTATGTGTTTCAATTAGTGTTAGTTCAGTTGAACAATGTTTATCAACTCTTGTTAAAGAAAATAAAATAGCAACAAAAAATTCTGGTAAAAATACAATTTATTATACTTTAGATATTTAGTTTTATTGCGTAATATTTCAATAATAATCGAACTTAAAAAAAGACCCGACAATTGAGGTCTTTTTTAGATTCTTAATATTTTATTATTTGCTAAATTCTTCTATTAATTTTTGTCTAAATTTTTCTGGAATGAATTCTAATTTATCTTTTAATTTACTTCTATCATTAATAAATTGTCTATGACTTTCAACTTCATTAACATCTCAAACACTAATATTTTGTTCAAAAGATAAAGCGTGTCAAAACATGTTTCTCATATCAGTTACATTCGAAGTATCTCAGTTAGAAATGTCTTGGTTAAATGCTTTATTTCAACTAAACATATAACTCATATCAGTTACTTTAGAAGTGTCTCAAGCTGTGTAAGTTGATCCATCATCTTTATTAACTTGTTTGGTTTTAATGTCTTGGTTGAATTCTTCGGTACTAGCAAACATATAACTCATATCAGTTACATTTGAAGTATCTCAGTTAGAAATGTCTTGGTTAAATACTTTAGCACCATTAAACATACCACTCATATCAGTTACATTTGAAGTATTTCACATAGATATGTCTTGATCAAATAAGATTGCACCAGAAAATGTTGATACCATACTAGTTATATTTTCAGTATTTCATTTATCTAAAGAATTATTAAAACTTTTAGCACCATAAAACACTCCACCTAAACTTGTTAGTTTAGAAATATCTCAAGCTGTGTAAGTTGATCCATCATCTTTTACAACTTCTTTTGTATTTACATCTTGATTAAACGCTTCAGCTTCTGAAAACATAGAGTTTATTTTTTTTAAATTATTTATATTTCATTTTGAAATATCTTGGTTAAATACTTTTGCTTTTCAAAACATTCAACTCATATCAGTTACATTCGAAGTATCTCAGTTAGAAATATCTTGGTTAAATGCTTTATTTCAACTAAACATATAACTCATATTTTTAACATTTTTTGTATTTCAATTTCCTATAGGTTGGTTAAATACACTTGATCGAAACATTCAACTCATATCAGTTACATTTTCAGTATTTCAAGATGAGATATCTTGATTAAATTTATAAGTATCATGGAATGTGTTAGACATTCTAATAACGTTTTTAGTATCTCAGTTTTCGATACCTTTAATACTTTCGTTACTATTAAATTCAAATCCTCTACTTAAATCATTAATAATATCTGGTAATTGATCAGGAACCTCTTTTGCACTATGTGAAAATCTATCTATTTGAAATAGTCCTTGAGGATTAATGAAATATCCTATTTTAGTTGCTTTTGTAAATTCGCTACCTTTTTGATATTCATGATATTTAGTAAGATTTTTAGCATTAATTTTACCTACATTTAAACTTATAGCTTTACCTTTATAAACAAATTCTAGATCTTCACCATCATTAGGACTTTGTCGATCAAAAATTGGTTTATTTAAATAACTAATATTTAAATTATTTAATTCATTTTTTTCTAATCTCTCAGAAAATACTTTTAATATTGTATTTTTTGAAGCTATCGAACTATTTCATGAATCATCTGGATTATCATAAGATCTGAATTTATCTTTAAATTCAGTATTTCAAACCGTTTTGATTTGTTCAACAATTTGATGATCAGATTCTAAAAATAAATCAAATGTTAGTTCGACTTGATTTTTATAAGTTTTATCACCAGTTTTAGGTTTAACAATAATTTTTTTATCTTGTTTATTAATTACTATTTCTAATTTAGAAAAATCTATTATACTAAATTCATTTTTTTGTTGAATTATTTCTTTTATTTTATTTTCATTTAATTCTCTTTCATCAATATAATCTAATTCTGTTCTATAAATTGCATCTGTTAGATCAGTTGAAATAATAAATGATAATTCAACTTGATTTTTATAAGTTTTATCACCAGTTTTAGGTTTTACAATAACTTTATTTTCTGCTTGATTAATTATTAAATAAAAAATTCCCAATTTCAGACACTATATTTTTAAAACTTTAATAAGTTCTTTAATATATTTTAATGTTTCAACATCATCCCACTCTTCTCTTACTCTTGGTTTTCTTTTTTTCATTACTTTTGATAAATATCTAAAAATTTGACCAATTGTTTTATTTTCTAAAACACCATTTTCAAGTAAGTAATTTTTTATTCTGCAAAGCATTATAGATGATAAAAAATTAATAAATTCAGTAGCTATTATTCTGTAATTTCCCTGAACATTTCCTTCGTTTTGTTCTAATACATTTTTAAATTGCTTAAATAATAACTCAATTTCTCATCTCTTTTTGTATGAGATGTAGATATCTTTTATGTTTAAATTTCCATTACATTCAAAAATAATTAGTCCAAAAAGATCTTCTTTTTCCAATAGTTTTTTTTCATCATAAACACCTTTTTTATAAGTTCGACTAATAAAATTTTTCTTCTGAGTAAATTCTGTTAAAGTTGAC
>NZ_LFYS01000063.1 GCF_001199495.1 Mycoplasma sp. HU2014
ATGAACATTGATATTTTCTATTAATTTCTCTATTAGTGATATTTCCATAAGCTGCTCTAATAATTGCTATTGCATAAATTATTTTTGCATCTGATGGATTATAAACTTTGCAAAGATCTTCAAATACATCTTTTGATAATTTATAAGCAATTTCGGTTCTTCCGAATTGTTTTATGTCACACAAAGCAAAGTTAAGTCTACTTGTTTTAGTTTCTACATATTCAAAGTTTATTATTTCACCGATTTTACCCAGTTCTACTGGAACTGATTTTCCATTTTTTCAAACACTTGTTCTTTTAATAACATCATATCTATTTCCATTTTTCTTTACTCTTGTATTTTTTGGTCTATCCACAGCTAATATCTCTTTTGGTATTGGCATTTTTCTTCCTCCTTATGTAGTGCTTTAGTCACTATAATTGTATTATATTTTTTGAACTTTTTCTATAGTTTTTAGCTGTTTTTTTAATATATTTTTTTGCAAAATCCTAGGTTTTATCGATATTTTGACAAAATATGCAAAAAAATAGCATTTCAGCTATTTTTCATATATTCCTATAGTGGTTTTAACGGAAAGTTCTTAGTAAACTTTGTAAATATTATTAATAAAGTTGAAGGTTTAGTTGATAAAGACACTTCTGAAATTAATGACTTTAAAAATTACAAAAAACAAATCTTAAGAGAATTAGCAAACTCTCAATTCTGAGTAACATTATCAAGAGACTTCTTAAGCGGAGTAGCTGTAGCTCTAACAGGTGGAGGGATTATTAATCAAATTTTCAAAAGATATGTAAAACTTCCATCAGTAGGAGTTGCAATCGAAACTGCCGCTGAAGCTTCAGATAAGGTAGCTCAACTAAGAACATTTGCTTCATTTGTTGCTAAAGTTAACTTAGAGTTATTCGCAGCGAGTTCTATTGCTATTGCAGGAAGACTTGTAAAAGCAGCAAGCTCATTTAATTCAGCAATTGATGAAATTAAAAAAGTTAATTTAGAAGAATAACAAAAAAAGAAATCTATTTCTTTTTTTATGATTATTTGGTGTTCTCACTTATTAATTTATTTAATTAAATTATTCTTATAATGCACTTTTTCTCATAAGTGTTATAAAAGTAGTTAAAATACCTAAACTGATTAAATAGAACGTTCATAAAAAATTTTTATTTAATCAGTTTATTTTTGTTATTCTAAACGTATCATACAAGTGATCTAAATATTGAGTTCAATTAAGATTGTTTTCTACTCCAGAACTAATATTTATAATAAGTAAAAGTGTTAATACAGCCATCATAAAACTTATTAAAGCATTCATAATAAGATGAATAATTGGTACTTTTGTAAATATTAAACTATTTAATAAAAAGTATATCCCGAGTTTTACAGTTGTTGTGCTAAATTAAAAAGTGCAACAACTTTTTAATTGTTATTTAAATCTTATAGAGTTCAAAATTTTATCAAATTCAACATCTATCATTAGTGATTTTATTGTGTTTGTTCTTTCATTTTGATCTCATTAGTCCTCTAGATAGCTAAAACTTTTAACAATTTCCTGTTTAACTTGTCAATTTTTGTCTTAATACCCTCTAACGACTCTAAAAATGTCTTAACAGTTGAATCTTTAAAATTTATCTTATCTCCTTTATCGTAATGTATTCTATAAATATTTTAGAATAACATCGGAAAAAGTAAATAGAAGTAAGATAAAAGATGAAAAAATCCTTAAAATCTGAACTTTTCATCTTTTTTATTTATTTGTTGGCATAACAAGTGTAAAACTCGGGACGTTCATAAAAAATTTTTATTTAATCAGTTTATTTTTGTTATTCTAAACGTATCATACAAGTGATCTAAATATTGAGTTCAATTAAGATTGTTTTCTACTCCAGAACTAATATTTATAATAAGTAAAAGTGTTAATACAGCCATCATAAAACTTATTAAAGCATTCATAATAAGATGAATAATTGGTACTTTTGTAAATATTAAACTATTTAATAAAAAGTATAT
>NZ_LFYS01000064.1 GCF_001199495.1 Mycoplasma sp. HU2014
TCTAGTTTTTCTCTTACAGTATGCACTAGCAAAACCCTGTTTTATTAATCTTTTATCTAAATTAGAATATGAAATCTTATAACCAAATTTTTCTTTTAAACAACTATGATAATTTTTCAACGTCAAAAATGAACAACTACTGTTATTGTTCTCTCCTCCTGTTATTTTCATTTCTCCTTGATAAACTTCACCCAAGTTGTATATTGTTTCATCACTATATTTTTGCGCATTCTTGTTATTTACATTTTTATGAGAAAGTATTATCTCCTTTCCGGTATTTATAAAATCAAGATATTCTTTCTTATATCTTTTTATAGTAGAAACAGATTTATTAAATTGCTTTGCTATTGATAAACATGATCTTTTAGGATCCTTTGCAAAGATATCTAATATACATTTTTTAATTTCTGCATATGACTTATTGTCTAAAATAGTAAACATTCTAACCTCCTTTACCAATTATATGTTTTGGATCCAAAACATATAATTGGTAAGGTATCATTTTGTTTGATATTCCAGATTCATCTAATTTGGTAAAATTTTTATCCTGAATTTGGTAAAATAAATTTAACAAATTTGGTAAAATTTTTATCCTGAATTTGGTAAAAATATCAAAAAGGAGATAAATATGAGAAACGATAATTATAAACCTAGAAGTAATTCAACGATATTTATCAATAGCTGGAGCAATTTGTGTTGAAGGACCTAAGTGGTGCGGTAAAACATGAACTTCAAGACATAATTCAAAGAGTGAATTTTTAGTTGGTAGTCCATATAAAAATTTTGCTAACAGAAAACTAGCTAATTTTAATCCTGAATTCGTTCTTGATGGTGAATATCCTAAAATGATTGATGAGTGACAGGAAGCCCCTGCTTTATGAGATGCCACCAGAGCTAAAGTAGATGAGATTGGTGAAAAAGGTCTTTTTATACTGACAGGATCTGCTACACCTAAATATAAAGGTATTTTACATAGTGGAGCAGGAAGAATAATTAGCTTAAGAATGAGTCCTATGACTTTGTATGAGTCTGGAGATTCTGTTGGTACTGTGTCTCTTAAAGAAATTTGTTCAAAAGATTTTGATCCAAGACCTACATATGTAAAAGAATTAGATTATGAACGATTGTCATATTTAATAGTTAGAGGAGGATGACCTAATAATATAGATTCCAGCATAGACGATTGTGACGTAATTGTTAAGTCTTATATTGAAACGATTTTAAAACAAGAATTAGTTGACGAAAACGATAATAAATATAGTCCTGAAAAAATTGAATTGATATTAAAATCTCTAGCAAGAAATACATCAACTACAGTTTCTGAACGCTCTATATTAAAAGATATTTCTCAAAATGAAAATGATAATCTAATATCTAGACCTACATTAACTAAGTATTTAGACTTTCTTACCTCTATGTTTTTATTTGACAATTTAAAACCATTTTCATTAGATGTAAGATCATCATTAAGAGTTAAACAAAAAGATAAAAGATATTTTTGTGATCCATCTTTAGCTTGTGCACTATTAGATCTAAGTCCAGCAAAAATTCAAAGAGATTTAAATTTATATGGGTTATTATTTGAATCATTAGTTGTTAGAGATTTGAAGGTGTATTCAAGAGCGATGGACGCCAAGATTTATCACTATCAAGATTATTTGGATAATGAAATTGATGTTGTTATTGAACTTAAAGATGGTGATTGATGTGCATTTGAAATTAAATTGGGTTCTAATAAAGTTGATGAAGCTGCCGAAACACTAAATAAAACAATTTCAAATATCATCAAAAATAACAACAAACCTCCAATATTAAAATGTGTTATTGTTGGTTTTGGGAATGTAATTTATAAAAGAGAAGACGGTGTTTTAGTTGTGCCTATTAATGCTTTAAAAGATTAGATAAAAACATAAAGACTACTCTTTTTATATTTATTTTAATAAGTCTTTTAATTGATTAGTATATTCTACAATTCCATTAATTAATGGTTGATAAGTTTCTTCTTTTGTAAAATCAATACCTGCGTCTAACATTATTTTTAACGGTTCTTTGTGTCCACCAGCTTTTAAGAAATTGATTGTTGATTCAATATTTCCCCTTTTGATATCATCGTACAATTTATAACTTGCAGTCACATCGATTGCGTATTTATAAACATAGAATGGAGAATGGAAGAAATGACTAATTCTAGGTCAACCAAATCCGTGTTTTTTCTCTTTATCTTCAAGTTTATCAAATACTGTATAACCATAATCGTTTTGAACTTCAACAAAAAGGTTATTTAATAGTTCTGCTGTAAATGGAACTTGTTTTTCTGCTAATTGACTTGCTCTATATTCAAAATCAGCAAATTGAATTTGTCTGTAGAATGTTGAAGTTAAATCAAAAATTCTTTGTTGTAACAGATAGATTTTTTCTTCTTTAGTTTGAGCATTGCTATACATAAAATCAAATAATAAATGTTCATTAATTGTTGATGCAACTTCAGCTAAAATAATTGGATATTCACTTAATGGATATGGTTGGTTTTCATCAGAAAATAAAGTATGAACAGAATGACCACATTCATGAGCTAATGTATTAACTGAGTTTAATTTATCATCTCAATTCATTAAAATGATTGGTTCAACACCATGTCCACCAGTTGAATATGCCCCATCTCTTTTATTAGTATCTTCATAATAATCAATTCTATTAGGACCTCAAGCAATTTCTAATTTATCTAGATACTCTTTACCTAAAACAGATAATGCTTTTCTAATTATTTCTTTACCTTGATCAACTGTAAAAGTACGGTTATAGTCTTTAACTAGTTTTAACTGTCTATCTGAAGGATAGAATTTCTCTAATTTAAATGTATCTTTAATTAATAAAAGATAATCTTCTAGTGGTTTAATGTATTTTTTACCAACTTCTAATAATTTCAAATAGATTGATGTATCTATTGAATCATTGCTTAAACTTGATTGTAGACTTGATTGATAATTTCTTAGTTTTACACTTTCTAAACTTGATTGTAAAATTCCTTCATAAATTTGTGCAAAGCTATGTTTTTTATCACTAAAGTTTTTAGCAAATAAAACTCCTGCTTGTATTCTTAAATCTTGATCTTTTATAGGATCCGAATCTTGACTAATTTCAGCAAGTAAAGAGTTGGTTAAAACTTGTTTTTGTCCTTTGTATTCAATTTCTTGATCTTGACGATCTGCATAAGCTAAAGTATCATACATCATAGAAATTGCACTTCTACTTCTTGAAACTTTAGAAAGCAATTCTTCATCGTGTTTATCTAAAATATGTTTGGCTTGTTCAAAGAATTTTCTATATCCATATTCGTATTTTTCATACTCTTTATTTTCTTTTAGTCATGAAAAGATTACATCTTGACCAACTTCTTTTAGTTCAGGGCTTGCGAATGCAGTTAATTGATAAATTTCTTGTAATGCGTTCATCAATAAACCTTCTAAAGTTCTATAAACTTCATTAGTTTGATCGGTATCACCCATTCTTGTATAAATTGATAATTTAGTAACAAGTAATTCAATTTCTTCATCTAATTTGATAGATTTGAAAAATTCTTCTTTAATGTGTAAATTACCTTTAAATTTTTCATATTCTCTAGCTAAACTCATTAGTTTATCTAAATCACTTTTTCATTCATCTTGATTTTTATAAAGGTGTGAAAAATCTCATTTATAATCATTTGTTGCTTGACTTCTTTTCATTATTTTTTATTTTCTCCTTTAAGTTCTTGTAATTCTTTATACAATTCATTATTTCTTTCACTTAATTTAGCAATTAAACCATCCATTTCTCTTAAAGCTTGATCGAAAAATACAATTAAATTACCTTGTAAATTAAATAGTTCGTCTTTTTTTGATGGTATTTCTGATTCTTTTAATTTAGAAAATTCTTCTATTCTTTGTTTATAATTTTCCATACCTACGTTTAATGTTTCAAGTAACACAGGCAATTTCATTTTATCTACTTCAACGTTTGTAAATACGTCTTTTTGTTGTTGTGCTTTTTCTGTTGTTTCATAATCGGTACTATCAAATGTAATAGGTTCACTATTTAAAAATAAATTATAAGTTTCAATTAAGTTTTTAATATTTTCATCAAGAATTGGTGTTGAAAGATCTAATCCTTTTGCATCTATTTTTTCTAAATTATCTGTAGAAGCAAATCCAATATTATCTTTAAAAATATTCAGTAATTCTTGTCCCTGAATGGCTTTGTTTTGTAAATCAATAATTATTGAATTTACCACTTTTTGAGTTAATGCTAAACATAAAACAGTTCTTTCTTTTACAAAATCTGGACGTAAAACCAGAACGGGAATTGATCCTATTTTTTGATTATCACCAGTTAAAGTTTGAAAGCTACTTGCTTTATAAAATGTTCATGTTGTTAATTTCATAATCTTCTCCTTTTGTCATTTATATATATTTTAACAATTAAAAGTTAAATATACTCAACATTATTAGTATTAGGAAAATATTAAAAAAACTTGCTATTTGCAAGTTTGTTTTAGAATAGAAATATTTTGTGTTTTAATTGTCTAATCTCTTGGTTTCATTTGTGGGAATAATAAAACATCTTTAATTGATTCACTGTTTGTTAATAACATAACTAATCTATCAATTCCAATACCGATTCCAGCGGTTGGAGGCATTGCGTGCTCTAATGCTTCAATGAAATCGATATCCATATCTGTAGCTTCATCATTTCCTTTATTTTCTTCTTCGATTTGAGCTTTAAATCTTTCATATTGATCAATTGGATCATTTAACTCACTAAAAGCATTTGCATATTCTCTTCCGATGATGAATAATTCAAATCTATCAGTAAATCTTGGATCTTCAGGATTTGATTTAGCTAATGGAGAAATTTCTTTTGGATGACCATAAACGAATGTAGGTTCAACAATTGTTGATTCAACAAATTCTTCATAGAATAAGTTAATAATATGTCCAACTGTTTCTTGGTGTTTTTCAACATGAATATTGTGATCTTTTGCTAATTGCATAGCTTGTTCAACTGTCATTTCTTGTCAGAAATCAATTCCAGTTACTTGTTTAATTCCATCTACCATGTGTAATTTTTTAAATGGTTTAGATAAATCTAATGTAACATCTCCATATTTAATAATTGATGACTCATTAACACTAGCATTACATACTCTGAAAATTTCTTCTGTTAAATCCATTAAAAAGAACATATCTTCATAAGCAACATATAACTCAATACTTGTAAATTCAGGATTATGACGTGTACTCATTCCTTCATTTCTAAAGATACGACCTATTTCATAAACACCTTCAAATCCACCAACAATTAAACGTTTTAAGTGTAATTCTGTAGCGATTCTTAAATACACATCAGTATCTAATGCTTTATAGTGAGTAATAAATGGTTTAGCGGCAGCTCCTCCTCTTAAAGAGTGTAAGATAGGAGTTTCAACTTCCATATATCCTTTTTCATCTAAGAATTTTTGAAGTGTTCTAATTATTTTAGTTCTAGCTTGGAATGTTTTTCTAACATCATGATTCATTATTAGATCAACATATCTTCTTCTGTATTTTTCTTCGATATCTTGAATTCCAGCATGTTTGTCTGGTAGTGGTCTTAGTGCTTTTGATAGTAAAATAACTTCTTTACATCTAACTGTTAATTGACCATGATCTGTTTTCATCATGATGCCTTTAACCCCGATAATATCACCTAGATCGAAATCTCTAAAATCTTCAAAAGCTTCAGCTCCGATTTCATCTAATCTAACGTATAGTTGAATACCAGAATCTTGATCATCTATATTAACAAAAGCAGCTTTTTTACCAGCTTCTCTATATAATTTAATTCTTCCAGCAACACTAACGATATCTTGATTCATTTTAGCTAACTCTTCTTTAGAAAATTTTTCAAATTTTTCATTTAATTCTTTTAGTGAGTTAGTTCTTTGGAATTTAGTTATTTTATATGGATCTTTATTTTTTTTAACTAATTCTTGGTGTTTTTCTCTTCTTATCAATTCTTGCTCAGTAAATTTTCTATCATTTATCATTTTTATTCACTCCCATATTCTTTAATGATATCTACTACATCTTTTAAAGTTTCTATTTTGTTTGCTTTTTCTTTTAACAATTTTAAAATAGGTTTTTTATCTAATACATCTAAATATCAAGTTAAATGTTTTCTAAATTCACGCATAGCTGATTGTTCATCTCTTAATTTTATAAGTAAATCAGCGTGATTTAAAACAGTTTTTTCTCATTCTTCAAAACTTGGTTTTTCTAATTCTTTTCCTGTTTCTAAATAATAATTAATTTGTTCAAATATTCAAGGATTTCCCTGACATGCTCTAGAAATCATAACAGCATCACAACATGTTAGATCTAACATTTTTTTAGCAGAAGGTCCGTCAACAACATCTCCATTTCCTATAACAGGAATTTTAACTGCATCTTTAACTTCTTTAATTTTTTCTCAATCAGCATGACCTGAATAAAAATCACTTCTTGTTCTTCCGTGAACTGCAATAGCACTAGCTCCTGCTTTTTCAATTAACTTAGCAACTTCAACAGCATTTACACTATCTTTATCTCAACCTAATCTAATTTTTGCAGTAACTGGTTTTTTTGTATGTTCAACTACAGCTTTTACAATTTCATAAATTAGTTCAGGTGTTTTTAATAAAGCTGATCCACTTGCTGATCTAACTGCAACTTTTGGTGCAGGACAACCTAAGTTTAAATCTATAATGTCACAATAAACGTTCTCATCTATTCATTTAGTGGCATTAATAAAATCTTCTACATCATTTCCAAATATTTGCATACTCATCGGATGTTCTTCTTTACTTACTTGTAGCATACTAAATGTTTTTTTATTTTCATGAGTCATCCCTGCAACTGAAACCATTTCAGCATAAACTAAGCTTGCTCCATGTTGTTTAGAAATAACTCTAAATGGTTCGTTGCTAACCCCCGCCATTGGGCCTTGAACAATTTTACCTTTTATTTCAATATTACCTATTTTCATTTATTAACCTACTTTTTTAGTGTGTGCATATAATTTGCCATTAACATCTGTGAAAAATATTTATACTTTTGATGAATCTTCTTTGAAAAAATCAACCATATAATTTGCAAAGATTTGTTCTTTATCAGGTCTTGATAATCATTCAACAGTTACATAAATTGGTTTTTGTTCTTGTTTTAATTGGAACACTTTTGAATCTTCACAAATAAACATAATATTTTCAGGATTAGCTGTAACTAATTCTGCTATTTCATTAACTTTATTACTAAATTCTTTAACTTTTTCTTCACAAACTCCACTAAATTTGATAATTGGCATATTTTATGTACCTCTCTTATTTTCTAACATTAATTTTATTACAATTCACCAATAAATAAAATATTAGAAATTTAAAGGTCTGGAATAAACAAAACATTAGAAATCATACTTAAATTTTCTCAAGAAAAACAACTTCAATTGAAGTTGTAATAATTATTATAATTGACTTAGTAATTCACCAACGTGTTCGATATGATCAACATCTCTCATTTCTTTTACTATATTTAATTCTTTATCCAAAACAAATGTTGATCTTTCATATTTATTTCAAGGTTTACCTTCGAATTCAATTTCAGTAAATGTTAATTTAAACTCATTAGTTAATTCTTTATCTAAGTCACAAATTAATGTAAATTCTAAGTTTTGTTCACAACAAAATTCATTGTTATATTCTGGAGTATCTTGGCTTACACCAACAACATTGTATCCTTTGTTTTTAAATTCGCTTAAGTGTTTTTGATATTCTAAAGCTTCTAATGTACATAGTCCAGTTTTTGCTTTAGGATAGAAAAATATTACTAATCCTTTTTCTCCAACTAGATCTGATAAATTTACTAAATTGTTTTTACAATCTTTTAATTGATAATTTTTCATAATAAATCTCCTTATCTATTTGCTAATCAAACTTGATATTCAACAATTTGCTAATCAAACTTGATAGTCTCATTACTTTTATTATAAACCTCAACTTTGTTTTCTATGTCAATTTGAGTTACAATTCATCCTCTAAATTGACAACTTTTAATAAAATCAGCATAATAATTATTTTTATCAACAGACTTAAGTGTTACAACAAGTCCATATTTAAGATTTTTATCTTTTACTGTTTCTAATCTTTCTTTTGTTAGAATATTAATTCCTCAATAACCTTGTTCTTGTTTTGATTTTGTAGGTTTTACAATCCGTCCAGTGTTAGTAAATAGATTTTGTTGGATGTGTTTTGTGTTATTTCATTTTTTAAATTTTTGTCTTGCTTCTTGTTCAAAAATAGAGACAGGTTCATCATAAGATTGTTTATTTTTATTTATTGGGTCAATCATTATTTTCCTATTTTTTTGAATAATTTTTCCAAATTTTATATCCATTTCTGTATCAGTATAATCTACACCTTGAGTTTTTGAAACTTTTGGAAAATAACACATTGTAAGCTTAGATACAAATGGGTGTTTATAATCTTTATTTAATGGAACAGGTAAAGTATAGTTAAATGTTTCATATTTTGTAGCTGTTCCTTGAATAATAAATCTTATCTCATCTTTTGGTGTTTCTAATATATCTTTTATATGAATAGGAACAACTCCATGTCCGATTGTATTAATATTTTTATTATCATCTGTTCAGTTCGTTGAAGAATGTATTAATAATGCTTTTGCGACTTCTTTTGACATTCCAATAACTTCAATTAAATAACATAATTTTCTAGCTATCCAAGGTGCTGCAAATGAAGTACCAATAGCATATTGTTGTTCAAATCCCGAACAAACTCTTATTCCTTTTTCATGACTTCCACCATAATAAGAGATATCAGGTTTATTAAAAAGAGACAGCACAGGACCTGATCTAGAATAATCTGTAGGATTATTTTTATAATCAACCGAATTTACAACAATAGAGTTTATTGAATCAGCAGGAGCACCTATCTTAATAATTTCATTTGATGTTTTATTTGTTCCTGATATAACAAAAATAACATTATTTTCAGCTTGAATTCTGTCTAAAAATTCAGCTTCTATTGAAATAAAATTTTCATTTATTTCTTTTGTTGAACCTAAAGATAAATTTCAAACTTTTATATTTTTATTAGTTCTAATAATTGATTCAATTTCTTTTAGTAACGTAAATGAACTAAATCTTGTTTGTTTTGCAACACCAAAATGTTTAACTCTAAAATAACCACACCCATCATCTAATTCAGGATTTAACCTATGTCCATCAACTATAATTGAACTAACTTGAGTGCCGTGTATATAATCTTCAACACTTCTATTTATATTCTCATCTAATCTATCTTCGTATTCTACTCACTCTGAAAAATAAGTATTTTGTTTATCGAATAATGTATCTATTACACCTATTATTGGTTCATTTGATGGTTTTTTTATTTCTGTTATAGTTTGTTGTGCTTCTTTTGAATTTAAAGGATCCATTTTTGAAATATCATTAATTCCCATAGCAATTAAATACGGTGCTTTTTGAATAAACTGCTTAAGCTGTTCAGTATTTAAGTAAAAAGTTGTTTCATTTAATTTTGGTACAGTTAATGGATTTATGTCTAGTTGTTTAAGGATTTCTGAAGTTTTGATTTTTATATCATAAATAGTTATAATTGACCCACCTTCTATGAATTCATCAAATTGATCAACTTCAAAACTTTTTATGTAATATGTGTCAATTATTGTATTTATTAATCTTGTTTTTGTTAAGTTTTTAGAGAAAGAATTATCAAAATTTTTGTTAATATATAAAATATCATCTTGTGAAAGTTCTTTGTATTGATATTTATTTAGATAATTTATACATTCTTTTAAATTTAAAATAGAGTTTTCTAATATTTCATTAGTTATACAATATGTGATTATATGATAACTTGGTAATGTTTTAGAGAACTTAGCACCAACTACATTTTTATTATTTTTTAGAGCATCATTTTCAAATATAGCTTTTATTCTATTGCTTTTTGAAATGATTCTTTTGTAGTGAACACTAACAAGAGGATTAATCTTTAATTTTTGAGAATTTCAGAATTGTTTTATTGTGATTAATTGTTCTTTTAAATTAATTAGTTCTTTAATATTAAGTTTTGCGTTATTAGGTAATTGATTAGAACTTATTTTTTTTGTGTAGTATTCAGACTTAAATTCATTTCTTAACTCTATAACCTTATTAGACATGTACTCTTCCTTTCAATTCTCTACCTACCTGGCTTTTAGATACACCAGTTAAAATTTCTATTTCTCTTAGTGTAAAACCCTTTTCTTTAAGCTCTTCTAAATTATATTCTTTTCCGTTAGTTACTTTTTTATAAAGTCTTTTTAGATAGTCAAACTCACTATCAGGATCGCTAAAAGCAAGTGAAGTTTTTATAACATTTTCTAAAATTCCGGGATGTGGGATTTGATCATATAATGAAATAATTTTTCTAAACATTCTTGAATTTTTTGCTATGTATTTAAGTTTTTTTGAATAATCACTAAATATAATTTCTGATATATCTAATAAATCATGCTGTGAATATCTATCAAAATCAACAATTGAATCAAATCGACGACTAAGTGCCTTATCTAACAGTTCATATAGATTTGTTGTTGCAATAACAATAACTTTTTTATTTAAATTATCTAAGCCTTTTAAAACAGTTGATGTTGCTCTACCCATTTCTCTAACATCATTATTATTATTTCTATCTAAAGCTAAGGCATCAATTTCATCGAATAGAATAATTGCATTTTCTGGTACTAATAAATTATTTATCTCATCAAAAAGCATAGTAATATTTTTTTGGGTTTGACCTAACTTACTATTTATAAGTGATGAAAAATCAACAACAAAAAGATCTCTTTTAAGAATTCTCGCGATTTGTTTTGTTGTTTCAGTTTTTCCGGTTCCAGGTGGACCTATAAATAAAAATTTATTAACTCCTAATTGGTTATTTGACGAATTTATTATTCCGATAATGTCGTTATTTATTTCTTCAGGAATAGGTAGTGGTTTGTTTTCTATTTCAACTCTTCTTATTCATTCTGTTTGATTTTCATTAAATTGAGGAACAAATGTATTTGCATTAGAAAGAAGAGATGCTATATACTCAGTAAGCTTAGAATCTCCATTTAAATAAAAATCATTTGCTATCAAATATGCCTCATCTCTAAAAGCACGATCATTGTTTTCTACATGGTATTTTATCAAATTAATAACATTAGCTTTTTTCATTATAATCACCTTAATCATAGTTTAACACTTAGGGACAAATAAAACTATATTAGGGACAAAAATAATAAAAATATTTTAATTGAGAGACTTGTCTTTATTAAATTTGATCATATAAAAACAATAAATTCATTACACTTGTAAAACAATTGTAATGAATTTTTATTATTCTCTAACTCTTATGAATAATACTTTTTTATCATTTAATTTATTAAATTTGATATCTTTAAATGTTTTTAAGTTCTCAAAGTTAATTTCTGCGTTTTCTAATCCACATTGTTCAATCATATCATTGTATTTTCCAACTAAAATAGGTTTTAATAAATAACTAATAACTGACATACATCTTTGTAGTGTAGCTAAAACAGTTTTTAGTTTATTGATATGATTTTCTTTTGCTAAATTTCATGGAGCAGTATCTTCAATATATTTGTTACATGATGCAGATAAATCTAGTACATTTCTAATTGCAGCACTTATTTTATATTGATCCATATTTTTAACATATTCATCAATTGTTTTAATAGATAAATCAATCAATTCTTGGTCATATTCAACATTATTTAAATCAATATATCCATTGAAATATTTTGTAATCATATTGTGAGTTCGGCTTATTAAATTACCTACATTATTAGCTAGATGAGCGTTAAATGATTCAATAAATAATTCTAAACTAAAGTTACCATCTTTTTCTGTTGGAAGATCATTTGCTATATAAAATCTTAAAGCATCAGATGAATAAGTATCTATTATCTTAATAGGATCAATTACATTTCCAAGCGATTTACTCATTTTAGTATTTTTATTTAATATTCAACCGTGACCTAGTAAATGTGTAGGTTGACGTAGATCTAAAGCTTTTAACATTACAGGTCAATAAATTGAGTGGAATCTGATAATCTCTTTTCCTGCTAATTGTAGAATTTCTGTATCTTTATCATTTCAGAATTTTTCAAATAAATGATCATCATCTTGCATATAACCTAAAACAGTAATATAGTTACTTAAAGCATCTAATCAAACATAAATTATGTGTTCAGGGTTTTGATCGATTGGAATACCTCATTTAAAACTTACTCTAGTTACTGATAAATCTTTTAATCCTGGTTCAACGAAGTTTTTTAACATTTCATTTCTTCTATAATCTGGGATTAAAAATTCACTTTTTAATAGATCTTCGATAAAATCTTGAAATTCACTAACTTTTAAAAAGTAGGTATCTTCATTAACTATTTGAGGTTTTGTATTTGAAATTTTACACATTCCATCTTTATCAAGTTGATCAGCATTTAAAAATTCTTCACAACTAACACAATAAATACCTTGATATTCTCCTTTATAAATTAATCCTTTTTCATATAATTTAGTAAAGATTTTTTTAACAGCTTGTTCATGATAATCATCAGTTGTTCTAATAAATTTATCATATTTAATATTTAATTTTTCTCATAGTTTCTTAAAACTTTCAACTTTTGGATTTAAGTACTCTATTGGACTAATATTTTCTTCTTTAGCTTTTGCTTCTATTTTTTGTCCGTGTTCATCACTTCCAGTTAAAAAGAAAGTTTCATAACCTTGTTCTTTTTTATATCTATTTAAAATATCTGCTAGTGTTGTTGTATATGCATGACCTAAGTGAAGATTTCCACTAGGATAATAAATTGGTGTAGTTACATAAAATTTCTTACTCATCTTTATACCTCTCTTTTTAGACATATATATTAATAATATTATTTAAAATTTATAACACTAATTTATTTATATTAACTAGTCTATTTTATTGTATAGTATTTTATCTCAATAATGTATTAGGAAAAAAATCTGGAATATCAAACAAAATGATTAACGTTTATAACAATAGTTAATTAATTAGTATATTTATTCTATTTGTGAATTTATTTTTAATTATGATAGCAAAACAACTCTTAAGTAGAAAGATTCTGCTTAAGAATTGTTTTCATTATCTTATTATTATTATTTTGTACCAAAAATTCTATCTCCAGCATCTCCTAATCCTGGAACAATGTAACCTTTTTCATTTAAATATTCATCTTTTGATGCAGCATAAATTTCAACATCAGGGTGTTTTTCTTGTAATTTTTTAATTCCGTTTTCAACTGCTACTAAACAAACAAATTTAATGTTTTTAGCTCCTCATTCTTTAACAATATCAATAGCTTTACATGCGCTTCCTCCGGTTGCTAACATTGGATCAACAACAATAACATAACTTTTATCGATATCTTTAGTTGTTTTTGCAAAATATTGATGAATTTCTAATGTTTCTTCATCTCTATATAATCCGACATGAGCAATTCTTGCTGTTGGAATTAATGCTTGAATACCATCTAACATACCTATTCCTGCTCTTAGAATTGGAACTAAGACAATAGGTTGATCAATTGTATAACCTTTAGTTTTTTGAATTGGTGTTTCAATTTCAATTTCTTGTAATTGTAAATCTCTAAAAATTTCATAAACCATTAATTGAGCAATTTCATTTAGATTCTCTCTAAAATCTTTGGATGAAGTTTCTTTTCTTCTCATTCTTGTTAATTTATCAATAATTAATGGGTGTTTTAATTCAGTAAATGCCATAATATTCTCCTTTTTATCTATTTTATTGTAATTTAAAGAATATGTAAATATTTTTATTAGTTGCAAAAAATTAAAAAGTGCTTGTTAGCAGTTTAAATTCTACTAATTATTAAAAGAAAATAACTCATTTAATTTATTTTGCATAAAATATTTATCTTTAATAATTTTGTCTTGTTTAATCGAATTGTATTTATCTAAAACATAATTTAAATCTATATTTTCATTATTAATTTGATACATTATTTCATCTTTAGATGAATAAACACTATTTCCTAAAATAGAAAAATCATCAGTAATTAACAACATATTTCTAGGGTCAAGATTATATGTTTTTTCATCTGTAAAAATATTTGTTCCAAAATAATGATAAGGTTTATTTTTAGCAAATAATTCTAACATAGTAGCATAAATATCAATATGACTTCTAATGTTATTGTTCACACCTTTTAATATACCTTTAGGTATATCACTGTTTGTGTTGTTATTTTTATCTGGAATATAAATAAATGCAAGTATTTTTTGTCTTAGTTTTACATATTCTAATCAAGTTAGTTTTTTATTGTAATAAATTTCTAGATCATTTTTATTTAATCCGGTATGTGGGTGATCGCTGTAAAACACAAACATAGTATCTTTTAACTTATTACCTAATTTTATAAATTCTTTAATAACATTATCAAAATCAATTGCTGCATTTAAATAATTTCTTCCTTCAGTAGATAGTTTATTAATATTGTTATTTTTAATTTCTACTTTGTTTTTGTAATAATTAAAAGGAGCGTGAGGTAAGCATAAGTTTAAATGGAAAAAGTTTTTCTCTTTTTTGTTTACATCTTTATTATTAGTAATAATGTTATAAATTAAACTAGGTAGTATTTGATCGTTAATAACATCAGTATTAAATAAATTTAAAGTAGGTTTTATGATATTTGTACCATCTAAATTTTTAATTTCTTTAAAGTTAAAAACATTAAATTTATTATCATCTTTATATTTTTTATTATCTGTAAAATAATATCGGTTTTGATAACCTAAAGAGTTTTCAAAGAAATGATTATAATGATAAAATTCTAAATTATTTGGTTCAAAAATATAGTTATTAAAATCAGTTAATAGTCTAGGTAAAGAAAATTGAATTTCACTTTTTGTTCTTTTTAATTCTTTAGAACTTACTCTATTTCCTGTTGGAATTAATCCAGTTGATACTGTTAACGTTCCATCAGCTGAATTACCTACTCCTGCATTTGAATAGAAGTTATCTAGTACATATGATTCTTTTAATAAACTTCTTAGGTATGGTAGATAATCAGTGTTAGTGAAAATATTATCTTTACTGCTAAATAAATGATTAGTTGATTCAAATTGAACATAAATTATATTTTTTATTGAATCTTTGATTTTATAAATTTCTGAATTGGCATCTAAATTCTTTTTATCATTACCTAATATATTTTTAGAATTATTACCTAATCTAGAATATTTACTAATAAATTGTTTATCTTTTAAAACATCCAGTTTCTGGTTATTTTTTATAAAAGGATCATAACTAGTATAAAGTATATAGTTTAGTTTACCTGTCATTTGCATCATTAATGTCTGGTTAGATGATTCAACTTGTACTGTTTGTTTTAAGTAAGTATTATAATTTCAAAAAGTTAGAAAAGAGCCAGTTAAGCCACCAGTGAATAAAGATAAACTAATTAAAAATCTTTTGAAAAATTTGATACTAAAATTGCTTTTATTTTTATTTGTTTTAACTTCTTTAAAGAATTTCTTTTTTAAAACAAGATAAGTTATTGAATATAGATTAAAAAGAATTATATAAATTATAAGAAGATGGAATTTATACTCTAAAAAGTAACCCCCCCCTGCATGTTTTCCTGCGTTTATATAAAAATCGCTAGCATTTTCTATCTTATGATCATAAAAAGGGAAGATTGTGGTTGCATATTTTGATACACCAAAATTCAAGAATAAATAAACAATTAATAAGATTAAAATTAAATTCATTAATATAATTCTTATTAATTTATTTCTAAATAATAATATAAAGCTGAATAATACTAAAAGTATGGAAATATCTCCTATAATAGCTAATGCTCTGTGCTTTAAAGGTATAACAAAAAATGTTACAGTTTGTAAATAATTACTATTTAATCTTGTGTAAAGAAATGTGAAAAATAAACATAAAAAGATTACATATATAAATATATGTAAAACCTTGTCTAATATTTTTTTAAATTTTTGCAACATTAATTATGTTATTAATATTCTATGTTTTGATATATAGGGAATTGTTTACAAATTTCTGTTACTTGTTTAGATAATTTTTCTAAGTTTTCTTCTGATCTATCTTTTAAAGCACTACCTATAATTTGTGCAACTTGTTTAAATGTATCTTCTTTAAATCCTCTTGTTGTCATTGCAGGTGTTCCAAATCTAACTCCTGAAGTGTAGAAAGGTTTTTCTTGATCGAATGGTATCATGTTTTTATTTGCAACAATACCAATTTTTTCAAGAGTTTTTTCTGCTACTTTTCCTGTAATTCCAATAGTTGATTTAACATCAATAGTTATTAAATGGTTATCTGATCCACCAGCAACTAATCTAAATCCTTGATTTTGTAATTCACTAGCAAATGCTTTTGTATTAGCAACAATTTGTTTTGCATACTCAACAAATTCAGGAGTTGATGCTTCTAAGAAAGCTTGAGTTTTTCCTGCAATTTGATTTTCTAATGGACCACCTTGTGAACCAGGAAAAACTGCTGAATCAACTTTTTTAGCATATTCTTGTTTACATAAAATAACTCCACCACGAGCTCCTCTTAAAGTTTTGTGAGTTGTAGTTGTTACAATATCAGCATATTCCATTGGGTTAGGATGAACTCCAGCAGCAACTAATCCTGCGATGTGAGCCATATCAACCATTAACATTGCTCCTACTTTATCAGCTATTTCACGGAATCTTTTAAAGTCAATAATTCTTGAATAAGCACTTGCTCCTGCTACAACTAATTTTGGTTGGTGCCCTAAAACAATTTTTTCAATTTCATCATAATCTAATTGTTCAGTTTCTCTACTTACTCCATAAAATCTAAAGTCATAACTTGATCCTGAAAAGTTAATTGGATAACCATGTGTTAAATGCCCTCCAGCATCTAAACTCATAGCAACAACTTTATCACCATGACTTAAAATAGCTCTATATGCAGCTTCATTTGCTGAACTTCCAGAGTGTGGTTGAATATTTGCGTGATCTGCATTGAATAATTTTTTAATAGTTTCAATTCCTAAACTTTCAATTTCATCAATAAATTCACAACCCCCGTAATATCTTTTACCTGGATATCCTTCAGCGTATTTATTTGTTAAAATTGATCCATTTAATTTTAAAACTGCTTCTGAAACAAAATTTTCAGATGCAATTAATTCTATATGATTTTGTTGTCTTTCTAATTCCTTTCTTAATGGAATTAATATTTTTTCATTAATTTTTGAATTCATTTAATGTACAAACCCTTTCTGTGTGTCGACCAGCTTCAAAATCTGTATTTAAAAATGTGTCTACTAATTCTAATGATTTTGCTACAGCAATGAATCTCGCTCCAGTTGCTAAAATATTAGCATCATTATGTAAACGTGAAAGTTTAGCAGCTTGAGTTTCATAAACTAAAGCAGCTCTTGCTCCTTGAACTTTATTAGCAGCAATACTAATCCCGATTCCAGAACCACAAATTACAATACCTTTACTATTTTTATCATCTACAACATGTTTAGCAACATCATATCCTATAGATGCATAATTACATGATTGTCCGTTATTATTTCCTAAATCAACAACTTCATAACCTTTTTCGATTAAGTGTTTTTTAATAGCATTTTTCATTTCAACAGCCGTATGGTCGTTTCCAATATAAATTTTATCCATTTTTACCTCCCAGTTTAAAAATATTTTACAACATTATTAGATAACATTTATAGTTAAGTAAAATATTAGTAGGTGAATTGGTATGGATAAAATTAGTAGGTGAATTGGTATGGATAAAATTAGTATTTCAAAAGAAGAATTTTTTCAACTTCTAGATCAGGGTTGAAAAGTTATTGATGTTAGAGATGACTATGAATATAAAAATTTCAAAAGATTTGAACCAAGTGAAAATATTTCATATCTTGAAGTTTTAAATAATCCTCAATTTAGATGACCTAATATTAATGAAAAACTAATTATGGTGTGTAATCATGGAAATAGATCATCTCTTACTGCTAGATTTTTACAAAAAATGGGTTATGAAAATGTCTATGTTTTAGATCGTGGAATTTACTCATTAGAATAATATAAATAAAAATCATGCTTAGGCGTGATTTTTTACTATTTAAAAACTCTATTAAAAATACGATCAACATGTCTTAAAAAGAAATTGTTATCAAATAAAGATTCTAGTTGTTCTTTTGATACATATTCAATTAATGAACTTTGTAAAACTTCATCTTTAAAATCTAATTTGTCTTTTAGACATTTTAATGTGATAGATTGAACTTTGTCATAAATTTCTTCTCTAGTAACATCTTTACAATTTATTAAAATGTATGTTAACACTCTTTGAGAGAAATAAATATTTTTAGCTTCATTAATGTGATTTAGCATTTGTTGATCATTAATAACGATATTTTCTAATGTATCATTTGTTCTTCTAATTATATAAACTAATAAGTTAAAAATTTCAGGTAGATAGATTCTTTCATTTGATGAATGAGAAATATCTCGTTCGTGTCATAAATTATTATTTTCTAAAACTGTTAAAACTTGAGATTTGATATAACGACTTAATCCAGCGATGTTTTCACTTGATATTGGATTTTTCTTATGTGGCATCGATGAGCTACCTTTTTGATTTTTACTAAATCCTTCAGCCATTTCATTAACGTCACTTCTTTGTAGCAATCTAATTTCAGTTGAAATTTTTTCTAAAGTTGTTGCAATATTTGCAAATACTTCAACTAAGAATATGTGTCTATCTCTTTGTGATACTTGAGTTGATAAATTATCAATTTTCATATCTAGTTTATCTGCTACAAATTGTTCTATTTCAGGTTCTAAATTAGCATAGTTTCCCATAGATCCAGAAATTTTTACAACCTCTATATCTTGTTGAGCTAATTTGAAACGATTAATTTGTCTTTTAATTTCATCAAATCATAAAGCAAACTTTAATCCTAGACTAGTTGGTTCTCCATACATTCCATGAGTTCTTCCCATGATTAATGTTTTTTTGTTTTCTAGTGCTAATTTTTTAAGAGTTTTACAGATATTTTCTAATTCGTTTTCAATAACTATATTAGATGATTTAATTAAATAGTTTTGAGCGGTATCTACAATATCAGTTGAAGTAATTCCTAAGTGTATTCATTTACTTTCTTTATCTAGTTGTTCAGATAACATTCTTGTAAAAGCAACAACATCATGTTTTGTTTCAGCTTCAATTTCTAACATTCTATTTAAATCTACTTTTAAATTTTTGTTAATTTTATCAATGTCAGTTTTATCGATATATCCTAACTCAGCTCAAGCTTCACAAACTAGTTGTTCAACTTTTAATCAAACATTATACTTATTTTCATCACTTCAGATTTTTGCAATTTCTTTAACTTCGTATCTTTTAATCATCAAATTCACCTTTAATTAAAATTGTTTGTTTACGATCTGGTCCAACTGAAAATCCTAAGAATGGAGTTTTTACAATTTCTTTAATTTTTTTGATATATTTTTGTGCATTAACTGGAAGTTCATCAAATGAAGTCACTTTAGTAATATCTTCGTTTCATCCATCAACTTCTTCATAAATTGGTTTGCATCTTTTTAGATCTAAATCATTTGCTGGCATTGAATGAATAATTTTTCCATCTAATTCATAAGCTGTACAAATTTTAATTTTTTCTTCGGTATCTAGAACATCAAATAATGTTAAGAATAATTCATCAATTCCACCAACTCTAATTGCATATTTTAGTGCAACTAAATCTAGTCAACCGATTCTACGTGGTTTACCTGTATTTGATCCATACTCTCTACCACGTTCTCTTAATTTATTAGCTAAATCACCTATTATTTCAGTTGGCATACCACCCGATCCAACTCTAGTATTATAAGCTTTAACAATTCCAACAACTTTGTTAATGTGTTTTGCATGAACTCCAACTCCAATTGAAGCATTATTTGCTGAACAATTTGATGAAGTTACAAAAGGATAAGTACCATGATCTATATCTAGTAAAACTCCTTGTGCTCCTTCAAATAAAACGAATTTATCATCTTCAATTAAATTAGCAACTTCATATCCTGAATCTATAATATTATTTTTAATAACTTCAAAATTACTCATTAATTCATTATAAATTGGTTCTAATTTTAATGGTTCGTGATTATAAACTTTGGTAATAATTTCATTATGATATTCTATGTTTTTTTCTAATACAGCTTTGAAATTTGGTTGAGAAATATCACAAATTCTAATACCATAACGAGCAGCTTTATCTGAATAAGTAGGACCAATACCACGTTTAGTTGTTCCTATTTTATTTTCTTTTCTAGCTTCTTCTTGAAGTTCATCTAATAGGGTATGTCATTCAAAAATTAAATGTGCTCTATCTGAAATATAAACATTTTTAGTATCTATTCCTGCTTCGTTTAATTTTTTCATTTCAGAAACTAAGTTTTTTAAATTAACAACTGTACCATTACCTATAATATTTTTAACATCAGCATTAAACACTCCTGATGGTACAATAGTTACTTTATGTCTTTTATTATTAAATTCAATCATATGACCAGCATTATCACCACCAGCAAATCTAACTACAACATCTGCTTTTTGGGCAAAATAGTCTGTTATCTTACCTTTTCCTTCATCACCTCATTGGCTACCAACAACAACAAGCGACTTGTATTTTTTCTTCATAAATTTTCTCCTTAAAGTACATAAATTTATTTTACAATATAAAAATATTTTAATTCTATAATAAAAAATCTTATGTTTTTAGCATAAGATTTTCTAGTTATTATTAGTATTCGTTGTTGTGGTATTCTTCAGCTAATCTTTCAACTTCACTTGTTCCTGTTAAACCAGTACCTGCAGGGATTAAGTTTCCTAACATAATGTTTTCTTTCAATCCTTGTAGTTTATCTTCTTTTCCTTTAATAATAGCTTTTGTTAATACTCTAGCTGTATCTTGGAATGATGCAGAAGATAATCATGATTCTGATTCTAATGGTGCTTTTTTAATACCAAATATTTGAGCAACTGATAATGGAGGTCTTTGACCATTCATAATACATTTTTGCACAGCTTGTTTTCAATTTTGAATTGTAACAATTTCACCTGGTAATAAATCTGATTCACCGCTGTCAGTAATTTTTACTTTGTTTAACATTTGTTTAATAATGATTTCGATGTATTTATCTGAAATTTCAATACCTTGTAAACGGTAAACTTTTTGAACTTCTTTTAGAATGTAGTTTTGAACGTCTTGAATTCCACCAACTTCTAATAATTGATGTAAATCAATAGCTCCTTCAGTTAATTTTTGACCTACTTGAACATGTTCACCATTTTCAACACGAAGAATTGAGTTGAAATCAGTTTTGTATTTTCTAATTGTTTCATTTTCACCAACGATATTTATAACATAAATTCCATTGTGATCTTCAATGTTTGATACTACTCCATCAATTTCTGAAATAATTGCAACTGATCCTTTTGGTGTTGTAACGTCAAGTAATTCTTTAATACGAGGTAACCCTTGAGTAATATCAGCATTACCAGCAACCCCTCCGGTATGGAAGTTACGCATAGTAAGCTGAGTTCCTGGTTCTCCGATTGATTGAGCAGCAACAACTCCAACTGGTTCTCCAACTTTTACTAATGAAGCAGTAGCTAAGTTACGTCCATAACATCTTTGACATACACCACGTGTATTATCACAAGTTAATACTGAACGAATTAATACATTTGTAATTCCTGCTTTAACAATTTTTTCAGCAATGTTTTTATCAATCATTGTATTAGCAGCAACAATTAAATTATTGTTGTTGTCATAAATATCAGCAAATGCAAAACGACCATCTAATCTATCTTTTAAAGGAACGATAACATTATCGTGTTTTGTATCAATAATTGCTGATACTTCGAATCCTTTTGTTGGTTCACAGTCTTCATTTACAACAACAATTTCTTGTGAAACGTCAACTAATCTTCTTGTTAGATATCCTGAATCGGCAGTTTTTAAGGCAATATCGGCCATACCTTTTCTAGCTCCGTGCGTTGAAACGAAGTATTCTGACACAGTTAATCCTTCACGGAATGATGATTTAATAGGAATTTCTTTAATATCTCCTTTAGTATCATTCATCAATCCACGCATTCCTACTAACTGAGTAAAGTTAGAAACGTTACCACGAGCTCCTGAATCCACCATTACAAAGATTGGGTTTTTTACATCTTTACGTAACACTGTTGATAATTCGTTTTGGATATTATCTTTAATAGATGATCAAACTTCGATAATTCTACGTTTTTTCTCACTAGCAGTTAACATACCCATGTTGTAATATTCAGTAATTTGTTCAACTTTAGCATCAGCTTCTTTGAATTCATCGTATTTGTGAGTAAAAGCAACAACGTCTCCAGCTGAAATAGTAGTTCCTGATTTTGTTGAGAAATGGAATCCTAGATCTTTCATTTTATCTAGCATTTCAGCTGTTTTTCTTGCTCCATAAGTTTGGAAGTATCTTTCAATAATGATTGATAATTCTTTTTTCTTAATTGGTTGTTGAATTTCAACATTGTTAATTACATCATTAATATTTTGATTAAAGTTGTAGATAAACTCAGGTAACACTTCTTCAGCATTTCAAATACTGTTTGAGTTAATTCATGGGAAAGTTTTATCAAAGATTTCATTAAAGTATAATTTACCAACTGTTGTTAATAAGTATGAATTTTGTCTTTGTTCTTTATTGCTGAATTTTTCTTCAGGAAGTGCTGATAATAGCATACCAATTAATGCATTTAATGAAACTTGTTCATTTTTATAAGCTGTGAATGCTTCTTGAATTGATGCAAACATCATACCTTGACCTTTTGCATCTTTTTCTTCAGTTGTAACATAATAGTTTCCTAAAATGATATCTTGACCTGGAGTAACAATCGCTTTTCCATCTTTAGGACCTAAAATTGCATTTGATCCTAACATTAAAGCTCTTGACTCAGCAATCGCTTCTTTTGTAATAGGAACGTGGACAGCCATTTGATCCCCATCGAAGTCGGCGTTAAATGCAGTTGTAACTAATGGGTGTAGACGAATCGCTTTTCCTTTAACTAATTTAGGTTCGAAAGCTTGAATTCCTAAACGGTGTAAAGTAGGAGCACGGTTTAAAAGAACTGGTCTTTCTTTAATAACTTGTTCCAAAGCTTCTCAAACTTTAGGATCGTTTTGTAATACCATTTTTTCAGCAGCTTTAACGTTTTCTGCATATTCATGTTCTTGTAATCATTGAATTACAAATGGCTTGAATAATGTAATAGCCATTTCACGTGGTAATCCTGCTTGATACATTTTTAGATCTGGTCCAATCGCAATAACTGAACGAGCAGAGTAATCAACACGTTTTCCTAATAGGTTTTGTCTGAAACGACCTTGTTTTCCTTTTAAAACACTTGTTAATGATTTTAAAGGACGTTTATTTTTACCTTGAACTGGTTTTGGTTTACGTTCGTTATCTAATAAGGCATCAACAGCTTCTTGTAACATACGTTTTTCGTTGTTAACAATAATTGATGGTGCTCCCATTTCTTTAACTTTTTTTAATCTTTCATTTCTGATGATAATTCTTCTATATAGATCGTTAATCTCAGAAGTAGTAAATCTACCACCATCTAATTGAATAATAGGGCGAATGTCTGGTGGAATAACTGGAATTACTCTCATAACCATTCATTCAGGTCTTTGATTTGAACGTCTTAAAGAATCAAGAGTTTCTAAACGTTTCATTAATTTAGATCTGTCGTTTGGAGATTTTTTAAGATTAGATAACTCAGCTTTAATAGCTTGACTTTCTTTTTCTAAATCTATTTTTTTCAATAGATATTCAACAGCTCTTGCTCCAATACCGAATTTAGCACCTGTATACTTACCAATTAAAGTAGTTGCTTCATCAATAGAAAATGGAATGCTAGTATTATTTAATTCTTCTAATAATCTATTAGCTTTTCTAGTATCACGGTGTTCTGGATCATTGATTATGTTAATAACTTCTAAGATTGTTTCACGTAATTTTTCACGTGTTTTATTAATTTTAGATGAACCTAAATCTAAAACTTCTTTTTCTGAAAAATGCTTTGAATCCCCAGCTTCTAAAACGATGTGTGAAACAAAGTATACTACTTCTTCTAATTCTTTAACTTTTAAATCTAATAAAGCAGCAATTCTGTATGGTGCAACTTTTAACATTCAAATGTGAGTTACTGGTTCTTCTAATTCAATGTGTCCCATTCTTTCGCGTCTTACGATCGCTTCAGTTAATTCCACACCACATTTTTCACATTTTTTACCTTTGTTCATAGGGTTTGCTTTTTTGTATCTACCACATGAACATTCATAGTTTTTAGTTGGACCAAAAATTCTTTCATCAAATAATCCATCTTTTTCGGCTTTTAATGTCTTATAGTTGATAGTTTCTGGTTTTGTAACTTCTCCGTGTGATCAAGAACGGATAGTATCAGGGTTTGCTAATTCAATCTTAATAGATTTTTTTTGTTTTATGTTTTCCATGTTTCCCCCTATTATTCTTCGTCTTCTTCATTAAATCCAAATGATTCTAAGATATCTTTTTCATCAATGTAAGTTAAATCTTCTAATTCGTTTTCAACGTCTTGATTATCAATTGATAAGTTTTCTACTTCTAAACTTTCATCATCAAATAATTTTGATAATTGTTCTTCTTCTTCATATGCATTAATTGATAATTTATCACCTTGTTCATCAATCATGTACATATTGAATCCTAACCCCATAATTTCTTTTGAAAGAACGTTGAATGATTCTGGAATTCCTGGTTCAGGAACACGTCTTGATCTAACAATAGCTTCATAAGTTTTTGAACGACCTTTAATATCATCTGATTTAATTGTTAGAATTTCACGTAATGTGTGAGCTGCTCCATAAGCTTCTAGAGCTCAAACTTCCATTTCTCCGAAACGTTGTCCCCCGTTTTGAGCTTTTCCACCTAAAGGTTGTTGAGTAATTAATGAGTATGGTCCTACGTTACGTGCGTGAATTTTATCATCAACCATGTGTGATAGTTTTAGCATGTACATTACACCAACTGCAATTGGTTTATCAATAGCTTCACCAGTTTTACCATCAATTAAAGTAACTTTTCCATAATTTGTCATTCCAGCTTCAGCCATTATTTCATCTAATTCTTTCTCATTTAATCCTTCAAATACTGGAGTAATTATTTTTTCGTTTATTTTTTTAGCAGCCATTCCTAAGTGGATTTCTAGAATTTGACCAATGTTCATACGTGAAGGAACCCCTTGTGGGTTTAACATAATGTCAACTGGTGTTCCGTCTTCTAAGTGAGGCATATCTTCAACTGGTAGAATTCTTGAAATAATACCTTTGTTTCCATGACGTCCTGACATTTTGTCACCTTCTTGGATTTTACGTTTTTGAACGATGTAAACTTTAATTACTTCTACAATATCTGCTGGTAAATCAATTCCATCTGGGTTTGATGATGATTTAGCTTTAAAACGTTTAATTGATTGAACAATACCTTCTCCACCGTTTGGAACTCTTAATGAGTTGTCTTTTACGTTTCTTGATTTTTCACCAAAGATTGCATGTAATAATTTATCTTCTGGTGATAATTGAACTTGACCTTTTGGAGTAACTTTACCAACTAAAATATCTCCAACTTTAACTTCAGTTCCGATAGCTACAATTCCTTCGCTATCTAAGTGTTTTTTAGCTTGTTCGCTTACGTTTGGAACTTCACGAGTAACTTCTTCTAGTCCTTGTTTTGTATTTCTTACTTCGATTGTGTACTCATCAATATGAATTGAAGTGAATCTATCATCCATTACAACTCTTTCACTCATAACGATCGCATCTTCGAAGTTGTATCCATTATAAGTTGAAAAGGCAACCACAACGTTTTGACCGATAGCTAATTCACCTTGATCCATTGATGGACCATCAGCAATAATTTCACCTTTTTTAACTACATCTCCTTTTTTAACAATCGGAGCTTGAGTTAATGAAGTACCATTATTTGATCTTTCAAAATCAGATAATGTATAAGTTTTAATTCCTGATTGTCCTTGGATTGAGATCATTTTTGAGTCAACGTATTTAACGATTCCGTCTTCTTTAGCAACAACTGCTTCTCCTGAGTCACGTGCTGCTTCAAATTCAATACCAGTTCCAACAAATGGAGATTCTGGTCTAATTAACGGAACAGCTTGACGTTGCATGTTTGCTCCCATCAATGCACGGTTGGCATCGTCGTTTTCTAAGAAAGGAATTGCTGAAGTTGCAACAGAAACGATTTGTTTTGGTGAGACATCGATATAATCAATTTCATCAACTCTAGCCATGTAGTCATCACCATTAAAACGTGAAACTACAATTTCGTCTAAAATTTTTCCATTTTCATCTTGTTTAACATTTGATTGAGCAATAATGAATTTTCTTTCTTTGTCAGCTGTTAAGTATTCAACTTGATCATTTTGAATAACACCGTTAATAACTTTTCTATATGGAGTTGTAATAAATCCGTATCCGTCAACTCTTGCATAAGTTGATAAGTTGTTAATCAATCCAATGTTTGGTCCTTCTGGAGTTTCAATAGGACAAATTCTTCCATAGTGAGATGGGTGAACGTCACGAACTTCTAATCCAGCTCTATCTCTTGATAACCCACCAGGTCCTAAAGCTGTTAATCTACGTTTGTTAGTTAATTCTGATAATGGGTTAATTTGATCCATGAATTGTGATAATTGTGATAAGTTAAAGAACTCTCCAATGATCGATGTTAAAGGTTTAGCATTAATGATTGTTGAAGTTTTAACTTTGTACAAATCACTTGTAGCTAATTTTTCTTTAACGTTTTTATCAATACGGTTTAATCCCATTCTAAATTGGTTTTGTAATAATTCTCCAACTGTTCTAACACGTCTGTTTCCTAAGTTATCGATATCATCAATTTCACCAATGTTGTGTTTTAAGTTTAATAAGTATGAAATTGTTGAAATAATATCTGGAACTGTAACAAATTCTTCAACACTATTTTTAGTTATTCCAACTAAAGTAGTTACTTCATTTTTTAGATCATTATCTTTATAAACTTTAAGTTTTTGAACTTTTCTACTTCCATTAATTTCATCTAAATAATTAACATTAAATGACATTACATCAGCATCTAAAATATCTGAAATTTCTTTAATGTTTGATTTGTTAACTTCAGTATCTTTTTTAACTAAAATGTTGTTGTTAGCATCAAGAATATCTTCAGCTATAATTTTTCCAAAAATTCTATTTTTAATAGCTAATTTTTGTTGTAATTTAAATCTTCCAGCTTTTGTTAAATCATATTTACGTTTATCGAATAAAATACCATTAATAAATTTAGAAGCACCTTCACTAGTTGCTGTTTCACCTTGTCTAATTTTTTTATAAATTTCTTGTACTTGGTGTGCTCAATCAACTTGTTGATCTCCAAAACTTGTATCTTGATGTAAAGTTTCATTTATAACAGCATCATTATCAAAAATTTCTAATATTTGTTTTGAATTAATTCCTAATGCTGTTAAAAGAGAAGTTGCAGTAGTTTTTCTTGATTTATCAATTTTTACATATAAAGGGTTGATTGCATCTACTCCAGTTTTTTTAGAATCTGTTTCAAATTCTAATCAAGTACCACGGCTTGGAATAATATCTCCAGAATAAATCATTTCTCCAGTTTTTCTGTTTAATTCTTTGTTAAAGTAAGCACCTGGAGATCTAACTAATTGAGAAACGATAACTTTTTGTGAACCATTAATAATAAATGTACCTGCTTCAGTCATTAATGGGAAATCACCTAAGAATACTTCTCCTGATTTATAGATTGAAACGTTTGCAATTAATGATGATGGTTTGTTTTCAATGATATCAATTTGGGTTAGATCTGGTTTTTCAGCTTTTTTAATAGTTACTTCGAAAAAGTATGAATCTCCAGCACTTTGTTTGAATGCTACTTGACTGCTATCTGTTCTGTTTTTTAATCATATAGTTAATGATTTTTTGATATCTTTTTCATCAAAACCTTCAAAATCTTTTTCAATTTCTTCAGTTCTGTTAACAGATAATTTTAAGTTTGCATAAATTGGTGCATCATAAATTTTTGATTCTTCTTTAGCTTTTCTTACACTAATTCTTGGTTCTTTGAACCCTCAATTTTCTAATGTTAAAACACTAGTTCCATCCATTGATAAAATAGGGAAAAACTCATCTAAAACTTCTTGAATACCTTGTTGTTTAAATCAGTTAAATGTTTCAGTTTGCACTTCAATTAAGTTTGGTAGAGATAAATTACCAGAAACTTTAGAATAGTTACGTCTTTTAACTCCACGGTTGATTTGTTGAATTTTGTAAGCCATTGTATAGTCCTTTCTCATTTGCTATTTGACTAAGAATCTAGCCTTTTCTAGATCTTTGTCATAAAAACTATATTTAATAGTTTGATTACCTATTTTTTGAATAACATTTTTATTAATCAGTTTGTCTAATATTTTTTTTAGTTCTTGATCACTAAGCAATTTAATTTTGTTTACTGTCAATAAATTTTTAATACTACTTAATGATAGATTTTCTGTTTTTTGAAGCATTAACACAAGTAAGATAAATGTCTGATCATCTTCAAAAATTCACATTCTCTTTTTTCTATCTTTTAATATCCATTTATAAATGTGTGAAGCATGATAATAAAAATTTATATTCTCAATATAGCAATGCTTAATCGTATTTAAAGTTTGATTAACATTTAATTCTTCATTAATTAAATTATTTATATTATCATTAAAGTTATTTCAATTTTTGGCGATTTGATATAGAGGAATAACTATTTTTTTACTTTCATTTCTTTGGAATGAAAATCATTGTGTAAATAAAGTTGAAAATGTTAAATTATAACTTTTAAAAGGTGATATAAGCATTAGCATAATAAATAAAATATATGCTTGTGTATAACCAGATAACATCTTGCTATCCATATCTTTTAAATAATCAAATAATGCATTAAACTCACTATCAATATCATTTGCAGATAATGAGTTTTCTACAATTGTCTTATCAGTTGGCGAACGATAGTAATTAGCTTTAATATCTAGATCGAAGTCTAAATTTTGCAATAAGATGTGAACAAACATCTCAAAGTTATTTTCATCTAATACTATTTTGGGCATTTTTATAAATTCGTATGCATAAATGGTGTTGTAAATAAGATTTTCAATTTCTGTTTCAGGTCTTTTTCCTTTTTTAATATTTTTAAAAGTATAAAGAACTTCAAAGAAAGAATAATTTATTTTTTTTTCTAAAAATAAAAGTAGACAAAACTCAAAATCAAACAACTTTTCTTCGACTACCGGTTCAACAAATTCATCATAAAACGCTTTTGTGTAATCATACAAAAATCGATCTCGATCAACTTGGTTGACTAGATCATATGATAATTTATTTCTTGTTGATATTGGTATTGTTGTTTTGACTGTGCTATTTTTTAATCTTTTTAGTATGTTGTTTAATGACTTTGTTTTTAAAAAGTAATCAAAACGCATTTATACATCCTCTTATAATCGCCAAATAATAAGATAGAGAATAGCAGAAGCTCTTAACGACTAAACTATACTCGATTTAAATAATTCTAAATGTTTTTTATCAAAAAGTCAATAGAGTTTACTATTTAGATTGAATAAAATTAACCCTTAAGAAATTTAAAAAAGAGTTACAAAAGTAACTCTTTTAAATGTTAATTATTACAATAGAAATTATTTAATGTCTACTGAAGCTCCAGCTTCAACTAATTTAGCTTTCATTTCTTCAGCTTCTTCTGGTTTAATGTTTTCTTTAATTACAACTGGCATTGTTCCATCAACCATTTTTTTGGCGTCCATTAATCCAACTCCAGTTAATTCTTTAACAACTTTAATAACTGCAACTTTTTGTTGTCCTGCAGATGTTAAAAGAACTGAAACTTCACTTGGAGCTGCATTTCCTGCTTCAGGAGCAGCTGCTGCAGCAACACCTACTGATGCAACAACACCGAAGTGGTCTTCGATTGATTTAACTAAATCGTTTAATTCGTTTAATTTCATTTCTTCTAATGCTTTAATAATATCTTCTTTAGTAATAGCCATGATTTTTCTCTCCTTTATAAACTAATTTAATTGATTGCTATCAATACACAAATTTTTTTAAATTCTATTAATTGCTTTTAGTTTCAGCAACTGCGTTGATTGCTGCCATAACTTTTCGTAATGGGTATAGTAAACTTGAAGCAAACATTGAGTATAGTTCTTCTTTTGAAGGTAAAGAAGCAACTTCATTGATTCCGGCTGTATCAACAACTTTTCCTTCGTAGATACCAGCTTTTAATTTAAGATTTTCATTTTTCTTAGCAAATTTTGCTACTAATTTAGCAGCACTGATGCTATCTTCGTTTGAAAATATAAATACGTTTTGTTGAGTTAAAAATGGACTTAAGTCAGTTAATCCTAATTCTTCAACAGCTCTTCTAACAAGAGAATCTTTATAAACTTTAACATCAATATTTTGTTTTAAAGCTTCTAATCTTAATTCTGTCATGTCAGCAACTGTTAAGTATTTATATTCAGCAACAGCAACACCTTGTGCGTTTTGAATTTTTGAAACAATTTCAGAAACTATTTCAGCTTTTTTAGCATGATTAGGTCTTGAGTTTGACATCTAAATTCCTCCTTTGTTCTATAATTAACTTTAATAAAAACCTCGGTTAGTAACTAATAAACTAAACCGAGGACAAAACAAAAAAATGTTTTTTAAAAAGAATTCCTCGGTAACATTATTAAGGTTATACCCGTTACTGTCTTCGGTATTAATAGCCTTATTAATAGTATCACATAGTATGCAAAACTACAATATAAACTTAAAATTTGTGTAAATTAAAAACCAAGTATTTTTACTTTAAAACTAATTATTTTGTTTTTTATGTTTATATTTTCTAATAAGTGGTAAAGTAAGACTACCTAATATTCAAGCTGAAGCAAGGGATATTATAACTATGAATATTGGATCAGTACCTTTATCTTCAATTGGTTTTGGTTCTACTTTTATTATATTAAATTGAACTGTAACCTCTCCTTTATAATTGTCCACTTTTTCTTTTGCTTTTATTGTTGCAACAAGTGTTTTGGCTATACCTTTTTCGTTATTTTGAACAGTATACTTATCCATTATGATTTGATCTGCAATTAAATTAGTAGTAGTTTTATTGTTTGCAATATTTATTGCGTTCAAAACATCATTTTTAGTAATTGTAGGTGGTAGTTTTAATGTTTCATACCTAACCTTTTGTATTATCTTAATAAGTTCATCTAATTTGAATTTAGCTTTTGGATTAACTTTGAAAGTAACTTCAATTGATCCAGTGTATTCTTTGCTGTCTTGTTTTGCTTTAATTTCAGCTTTTGTTTCGTTTATTTTTTTTACAACTAATTGTTTAATATCTAAATTTTGATTATTTTTTCTATTAATTGCTGTAACTACATCTTGATCAGAACATTTAAGAATGTCACCTATATTTTTTTCTGCAACTAAATTATTTAAATCTTTTTTTTCTATTTTATTTTCTGATTTTAAAACAATATGATTTGTGTGTGTCTTTATTTGTTTGTTTTTGTTTAATAAACTAGGAGTTAAAGTTGTTGATAATAGTAAAGTTGAAATAGTTAAAATACTTAAAAATTTCTTCATAATTAATTTTTACTTTCTGAATAATTGTTATGATGCTTTTTGTCTATTTTCAACTTTTACTACATTTTCAACTTTATTTTTTTCTCATTTATCTGATAAGAATTTTGGTGCTCCTTTTCTTGTGCATCATAATTGGTGCTCTATTTTTGGATTGTCTCTTAAAACAATTCAAGATATTTCAAAACAAGTTATTACTAATGCTGAATAAGATACTCATTCAATAGGAACAAGTATAGCTCTTTGAATCATCTTAGCAACAATTAAACCTTGTTTAGTTCCTGTTGCTCCTCCATATGAAGCAAATGATAATGGGGTAATAACTAGCAAATGTAATGCAACTGAAGTTAACATAAATGCAGCAATACTTAAAATAAAGTATAGTTTTTTATGTTGTTTTGGTAAAAATACTAATGCACCTAAAAATCCATACGTAACCTTAATTAATGTAAATCCAAAGTGTGGAACTCCTCCTGAAGTTAATAATCCAGTAAGATCACTTAATAAACCTGCCAAAGGTCCAGCTAATGGTCCTAAAAGCATTCCACATAAAAATAATAAGAAATTACCTAATTGGATTTTAAAACCAAATACTTTTGAGTATCCAATCACGTTAGTTGCAATAATACAAAGCGCAATTAATACTCCTAGTAAAGATATAACTTGAATTGTTATTTTACGTCAAAAATGACGATCTAAAAGATATCCAATAACAAAAAATGAAATAATAAATAAAATCGCTACTGCGTTTGCAGAAAAGAACGTAAGTTTGTCTGCTATTTTAGGATCTTGTCCTGCTAATAATGCTAATGAAATGAAATTAATCAATCTACCCTTCTATAATTTTTTTGAGAATAAATCACTCAAAAATTATTATAATGATATTTTTTAATAAAAAAAGATCTCTTTAAAAGAGATCTAATATTTGCAATTATAATTGAATTTTAATTCCTGGCCCCATTGTTGTTGAAACACTTACGTTAATAATGTAATCACCTTTAACAGTTTGAGGTTTAACTCTTCTGATTTCATCAACAACAGTTTTGAAGTTTTCTTCTAATTTATTAACATTGAATGATGATTTTCCGATAATTAAATGAACATTTCCTTCTTTGTCAGCACGGTATTCAACTTTACCTTTTTTAATTTCATCAATTGCTTTTGCAACATCCATAGTAACTGTTCCAGTTTTTGGGTTTGGCATTAATCCTTTTGGACCTAAAATTTTTCCGATTACTCCTAATTTTGCCATCATTTCTGGAGTAGCAACAATAACATCAAAATCAAATCAGTTTTCGTTTTTAATTTTGTTAATTAAGTCTTCTCCACCAACGATATCTGCTCCAGCTTGTTCTGCTTCTTTAACTTTAGTATTTGTTAAAACTAAAATTCTTTGGCTTTTTCCTGTTCCTGCAGGTAAAACTATGGCACCACGAATTTGTTGATCAGCTTTTCTTGGGTCAATGTTTAAGTTAAATGAAACTTCAACAGTTGAATCAAATTTAGTTGTTGAAGTATCTTTAGCTAATTGTAAAGCGTCTTGTACAGGATATAATTTGTGTTTTTCAACTTTAGCTAAAGCTTCTTTGAATCTTTTACTTATTTTAGCCATTATTTAATATCCTCCATGCCTGTAACTTTGATTCCCATGTTTTTAGCTGTTCCTGCGATTTGTTTCATAGCTGCTTCAATAGTGTTTGCATTTAAATCAGGCATTTTGTATTCAGCAATTTTTCTAACATCTTCTGCTGAAATTGTTGCAACTGTTTGAGTTCTTGCGTTGCTTGCGCCTTTATCGATTTTAGCCGCTTTTTTTAACATAGCTGCAGCTGGTGTAGTTTTTAAAACAAAGTTAAATGATTTATCATCATAAGCTGTAATAACAACAGGAACAACATCTCCTGCTCTATCTTTAGTAGCATCGTTAAATTGTCTTGTAAATTCAGGCATGTTGATACCTAATGAAGCTAATTCTGCTCCTGGTTTTGCTTGCATAGCCATGAATTCTAATTTAGCTATACGTGTGATTTTTTTAGCCACGGGTTTTTCCTCCTTATATATTTAAGGTCGTTTTTTACTCGCTGTGGTCCGTATGAGTTATTTTAAAATAAGCAAACTCTCCCACAATAAAAATCGCCTACACATTATTATATAACAAATTTTTATAAATAAAAGAAGTTATTTTACTCTATTCTGGAATATTTATAGAATACATTACGATAAAGGAGATAAGATAAATTGTAAAGATTCAACTGTTAAGACATTTTTAGAGTCGTTAGAGGGTATTAAGACAAAAATTGACAAGTTAAACAGGAAATTGTTAAAAGTTTTAGCTATCTAGAAGACTAACGAGATCAAAACGAAAGAACAAACACAATAAAATCACTAATGATAGATGTTGAATTTGATAAAATTTTGAACTCTATAAGATTTAAATAACAATTAAAAAGTTGTTGCACTTTTTAATTTAGCACAACAACTGTAAAACTCGGGTTATATAACAAATTTTTATAAATAAAAGAAGTTATTTTACTCTATTGCAAATTTAGTTATCTATATATTAAAAATAAAAAGCATTTTTGTTTTTATGCTTAAGTGGGAAAGGTTTAGGTGACACTTAGTTATTTTTATGCTTAAGTGGGAAATATAGAAAATAAAAAGCATTTTTAAATGCTTTTAAAATTATTAATATTCTTTAATTGGTTCAACATTTTTAAATGAAATTTCTAAAACTGTTCATCTACCAAACATTTCGATAGTAACAAATGCAACACCTTTTGAATAGTCCATATCTTTGACTTTTCCTTCTTCACCTTCATGAAGACCGGTTTTAATTCTAACAACATCTCCAATTTTAAAGTCAGCTGTAAATAAAGGTTTTTTAGCAACTGCTTCATTTTTTACTACATTAGTTGCTTCTTCTTTTTCAACAACTGTATCTGGTAATAACATTTTTAAAGTTTCTTCAGTTGTTAAAGGAGAAGGTTTAGCTCCACGTCCACTTGAACCGATAAATCCAGTTACTCCTGGAGTATTTCTAATTAAGAATCAAGCTCTTTCGCTCATAATCATATTTATAAAAATATAACCAGGGAATTTATTTTTTTCAGTTTCTTTTCCAGATTTTGTTGTTACTAATCTTTTTGAGATTTTAATGTGAAATATTTCATCTTCAATATTTGCAGATTTAATTTTTTGTAACAAATCAGCTGAAACTTTTTCTTCATGACCTGTTTGACAACTAATTACAAATCATTGGCCTTTAGCAGTTAATATTTCATCTTCTAATTTTCTTATTTCTTCATTTGTCATAATCTATTATCCTTACCCTTATTAAAATACTTTAATCAATTGAAATAATTGTTGAATACCTAAATCTAAGTTATAAAATATAACCGCAAAAATAAGCATAAATAAAATAACAATTATAAACTTTTTACTTAAACTATCAGATCCTGATCATCTAATTTTAGAAATTTCTTTAACCATTTTTATTGGAAACTCTTTAAACATTAATTTAATGTTTCTAGGTTCTTTTTCTTTTTTAACTTTTAATTTCTTTTTAGTTTTTTTTGAAATTTTAATTTTAGAATTTGAAATAGTAGAAGTTGGTTTATCAGTTTCAACTACGTTAGTCTGAAGATCGGTTTTATTTAAATCTTTTTCCATTATCTTGTTTCCTTATGTAGTGTATGTCTAGTGCAATTTGCACAATATTTTTTAAGTTGTAATCTTTCTTTTTGAGTTAATGTAGACTTATTAACTTGATAATTTCTATTTAAACATTCTTCACAAACTAATGTTATTTTTCTTTTAACTTGTTTAGACATAATTACTTCTCCCTACTTTTTCATTCATATATATTATATATAATAATGTTAATTAAACAACTTAAGATAATTTTTCTAGCTTATTTGCTATCTCATAACAGATAATAGAACTAGCAACACTAGCGTTAAATGAATCAATTGTTTTATTAGAAGGTATATAAATATTTACATCACTATTCTTAGTAACTAAATTACTTACACCTTTTTGTTCATTACCAATTACTAAAACTGTTTTATTAGCAAAATTTACTTTTCTCATATCAACTGAATCACTATTTAAGTTTGTTGAATAGACTCAGAAATTATTATCTTTTAATTGACTAATAGCATTACTTAAATTGTTAACTTTAGAAATTTTAATATCATAAGCTGTTCCGCTACTTGTTTTTACAACTGTTGGATTAACTTGAACTTGTTTTCTATCTAAAATAACAATTCCGTCAACTCCAAGTAAAACCGCACTTCTAATAATTGCACCAAAGTTATATGAATCATGAATTTGATCTAACATTAAAATAAATGATTTTTCTTGTTGATTTACAAAATCTAATAACTCAGAAAAAGGAGTATAATTAAACTCTTTAATTTCTGCTACAATACCTTGATGATTAACATGCTCATTAAACATTTTTTCTAATTTTTGATCAGTTGATTTAATTATTTGAATTTTACTTTTATTTAAATCAAAAGACTTTAAATAAGCTAAATCTTTTGTTCAAATAGTTTTAACCATGCTTTCGTGTTTTTTTAAAAACTCTAAAACTACATGTCTACCGTATATTAAATTTTTCTTTTCCATTGATTAAAGGGTTCCTTTTTTAACTAGCTGTTCTCTTAATTGATCTGCACTAGTGAAATCTTTTTGTTTAACTTTTTCTTTTCATTTTACATATAATTGTTTATCGTCATCACTAATTTGATAATTAAATATATCTTTTGTAAATCCTAGGGTATTTAAAATATGAATTAGTGAACCAACTAAAATTTCAATTTCTTGATTTGAACTAATATTTTTATTTATATCTTTTATGATTGATTCAATTAAAGATAATACCATAGCTGTATTTAAATCGTCTTGCATATATTGGTTAAATTTATCAACATACTCTGATTGATTTACAACATCAACTTCTTTATCCATAACAACTGATCAATCAATAATTTTTTTAGAAAGATTTTTTAATTTATCTAAGAATTTATTAGCTTGATGAATTATATCTTTATTTATATTTAACGGTAAACGATAGTGTGAAGATAAAAAGATTCATCTTAAAGTATTAGGGTTATGTTCTTTTACAAAGTCTTTAACTAGAATAACATTTCGTAATGATTTAGACATTTTTTCATCTTCAATTTGTAAATGTCCGTTATGCATTCAAATATTTGCAAGTTCTTTATTTCTTGATGCTATAAATTGTATTCTTTCATTTTCATGATGAGGGAATTTTAAATCAATTCCACCAGCGTGTATATCAATTGTTTGATTATCAAAAAACTCATCAATTAATAAAACACACTCAGTATGTCAACCAGGACGACCTAATCCAAATGGTGATTCTCATCTAACACCAACATCAGTTTTTTTTCATAAAGTAAAATCTAATGGGTTTTTCTTTTTAGAATCAATTTCTACTCTCTCACCAGCGATCAATTCATTAAGTTTGAATCCTGAAAGTTTAGAGTATTGTTGTTCATATTTACTAATATCAAAATAAACATCACCATCAACAACATAAGCTGAACTGTTGTCAACTAATTGTTTAATAAAATCAATCATTCCATTCATTTTTAAACTAATAGGAATTAAAGTATCTGGATGATTAACATTTAAAGAAGTTAAATCATCTAAATATGCTTTAGTGTATCTTTCTGATAATTCTTTTTCTGTTGTGCTCTCTTCTAAAGCTTTAGCAATTATTTTGTCATCTACATCAGTTACATTTTGTAAAAAGTTAACTTTATAATTTAAACTCTTTAAAAAACGCACAAAAATATCCATTAATATAGATGGTCTTGCGTTTCCTATATGAATTAAATTGTAAACTGTAGGTCCACAACAATAAAGAGTAATTTCTTTTTTATCTAATTCTTTTACTTGTTTTGATAATGAATCATAAATTTTCATAAAATACCTACTCTCTATTATTTCTATCTTACTTTAATTAACGGTCTTAAAACTACATATACAGTAGTTAAAATAGTTGTGTTAAATAATAATTTTACAGGTGCTTGAATCATTCTCAGAACAACCATTGTGATATAAGTATTTTCAGCTCCATTACTTCCATCATGTATTTGACCAGGAGTTAATATTTGATAATCTGCTCAAGCAGCAGATAAAACAGTTACTAGAATCTCAGTGATTATACATAGAAGTATAATAGGTAAAATAATATTTAATCATCGATTTTTCTTTTTAATTTCTAAGATAAATGTTACTAAATAGATTAGAGTTAATGTTCCACCCATCATACCTAAGAATAAGTTTGGAAATACAGCAGGATTTACTTTAATACCAAAAATTCTAGTATTATCTGGATTTAAATTTTGCATTCCCTTCATGATTCAAAACATAAATCCAGCTGATAAAACTATAAACATAGTAATTAAACTTAAAGTAAATCATTTATTTTTTAATCTAAATGAATATGCTGTCATTCCTGCTCAGAAACCAAACGAGAAAGCTACAATTAAATAACCGATATGTATATATGAAGGTACAAACATTACTGTTAAAGCTTCGGTAACTATACCTACTATTAATCCAATAATCGGACCAAATATCATACCCGTGATTTTGATCATAACCCCTTCAAAAGCAATCCTTATTGGAGGAAGAACTGTAATAGGGATCGTTAATGAAATAACAGTTGTTATAGAAACTGAAACAGCAACCATCATAGATATATATGTTATTTTTTTAGTATTAAATTTTATCTTTTCATTGTATACAAAACCATTTTTATAGTTTCTTATAAATCTTTTGGAAAATTGAAAAATAAAGTAGATGAAAATAGCAGACACTGTAACAATTAGTGAAAAATATGCTAAATTATGTGATTTAAGCAAAAGTTCTCTAAAACCATTTAATGCTTCCATTCTCATCACCACCTTACTATATATCTATTATATTTATATCTTAAAAGTGTGGAATATATAAATTACCACACTTTAACGTTTAATTCATACCTTTATTATATTAAATAAAATAATGTTGTACTATTTTTTTGATTCTGACTTTGAAATTTCTAGTTCAATATCTTTAAATGATGCAAAATTTTCAGAATAATCTTTAGCATCTGAAAATCTATAACCAACAAAACTTCATCCAAAACTATTTGTATCAATAGTTGATTTATTATCTGCTGCATTAGCATTATTAAAAGTTGGAATAAACATTTTGTATAAGTTTTTGAAATCTACATTAAATACAAAATCTTTTTTCTCGTTTTTACTATCTAAATAGTTGTATGTTAATTGAAGTTTTAAACTATCTGATTCTTCGCTATTTAAATAGTAAAAATCATATTCTGAAGTATGTTTTAAAGATTTTTTATCTTCAGATAAGTTTCAGTTATATTTAAATTTATCTTTTTGATTTTCTACAGCAAGATTAATTTTTTCTTTAGCTTTTTTTGGAGTTAAATCTTTTGATGAATATTCTAATTTTGGAGTTAAACTTTCAGTAACCATACCTTTATTTCCAATAATAGATGAACCATATGGATCTTTTGAACGGTTAGTTCCAAAAACAAATTCATTTACTTCATTTTTGTTTTCTGAGTTATATGTAAGATCTCCTAAAATTTTATCTTTCACTTCTGTTAATTTTACTTCTTCACCCTGTTCAGTTGGTTGTTTACTTTTATCAATTTCAAATGTTGAAAAATTTGAACTTGATGATTTTATGTCTGAAACTAATTTAATAGATGAATACATATTATCATTTGAAGAATTAACAATTTGATTTAAGTTTGAAACAAATTCTTCATCTCATTTTTCAACTTTTTCTCAGTCTTTTTTAATTGATTCAGATCAATTTTTAACTTTATCTTGATTTGCTTGTCCAAATTTTTTAAGTTCTAATAAACCCTTAATTGAAGAAATATGAGTTTTAGTTTCATCCATTAGTTTATAGAATTCTTCTTGAGTTTTAGTTTCATTATTTGCATTTGATCATTGACCTAAAATATTAGTCTTTTCATCTTTACCTCTAAAAATTTTGTATGCATCATCTGCATCTCTTTTTTGAATAATATTAGCGTTTAGTAAGTTTAAAACTCTTGTAACTAAATTTGCATAACCAGTAGCATCTAAAGAAAGTTGAAGATCTTTTTGTCATTCTTCTTTGTTATCTGAAAATTTAACTTCTTTTGGAACATATTTCTTTTGATCTTTATTTCAAATCATTTTATTAATAGTTATGTCTTCATTATATGTTCTTTTAACTTCTACTTCATTTTTACCACACGAAACAACAGTTAGACCAGGTATTATTGCTAATGTTGTTGACATCATAAGTGTTAATATTTTTTTCACTTTTCTTCATCTCCCAAACGTATAAATACTATCTAATTATAACAAATTATCAAAGTATTATTCAAATCATTTTGTTTAAAAACCCACGTCTGGAATATCAAACAAAATGATACCTTACCAATTATATGTTTTGGATCCAAAACATATAATTGGTAAAGGAGGTTAGAATGTTTACTATTTTAGACAATAAGTCATATGCAGAAATTAAAAAATGTATATTAGATATCTTTGCAAAGGATCCTAAAAGATCATGTTTATCAATAGCAAAGCAATTTAATAAATCTGTTTCTACTATAAAAAGATATAAGAAAGAATATCTTGATTTTATAAATACCGGAAAGGAGATAATACTTTCTCATAAAAATGTAAATAACAAGAATGCGCAAAAATATAGTGATGAAACAATATACAACTTGGGTGAAGTTTATCAAGGAGAAATGAAAATAACAGGAGGAGAGAACAATAACAGTAGTTGTTCATTTTTGACGTTGAAAAATTATCATAGTTGTTTAAAAGAAAAATTTGGTTATAAGATTTCATATTCTAATTTAGATAAAAGATTAATAAAACAGGGTTTTGCTAGTGCATACTGTAAGAGAAAAACTAGAAAAGAAATAAAAAAAAATAAGAAAACAAAATGAAGAAAGCAA